>JAUIDE010000187.1 GCA_030429105.1 Alphaproteobacteria bacterium | reverse complement strand
GCGATGACGCGCCAGCCAGCGGGGTGTCAGGGGACATGTCATCGGAGCCGTAAGGCGACACCCAGATTTACGAGGGGTCGCCTTGGCCTGATCGTTCTTCCGGTGGGTGGTCTGCCGGGGGAAGACGATGGGTCGTCTCGAGAGCGAGGCGCGGACAGCGATGACGGCATTGCTGAGGCGAGGGCATTCCCAGAGCTCGGTTGCACGGGTGCTCGGGGTGACGGAGGGGACGGTGCGATATCACCGTCGGCGACAGGAGAGCGGCGCGGTGGACGGCCGGTCGCGGCAGGCGAGCGCGGCGTCTGGGCATTCGGCGGCGATCGATCATTGGCGTGACCAGCAGGGCGACGGCCCGATCAACCTGGCGGCGTTGCACGAGTGGCTCCAGCGCGAGCACGGCTACGCGGGGAGCCTGAAGTCGGTTCAGCGTTATTGGCGCCGCACGTATCCTGCGCCTGCGATCCGGGCGCGCCGCCGCGTCGAGACGCCGGCCGGGGCGCAGGCGCAGGTCGACTGGGCGGAGTATCCCGGCGTCGTTCTGGGCGGCGCGGTCGAGGATCTCGTCGCGCTGGTGATGGTGCTGTCCTGGAGCCGCAAGCGTGTGGTGGTTTGGGCCCGCTCGAAGGACATGCTGTCGTGGCAGTCCTGCCATCTGGGCTGCTTGCGGCGGCTGGGCGGAGTGCCGGCGGTGCTGCGCATCGACAACGTCAAGACGGCGATCTCGAAGGGAGCCGGGAGCTGGGGCTCGGTGAACCCGACCTACCGGCGCTTCGCGAGCCAGCTTCGCTTCCATGTGGACGCCTGCCAGCCCCGCCAGCCGCAGGCGAAGGGAAAGGTCGAGCGCGGCATCGGCGATCAGCGCGGGGCGCTCGATCCCTACGGCGAGGTGTTCGAGAGCCTCGAGGCGCTGCAGGCATGGACGGACGCGCGGCTTGCAGAGCGGGCCGAGCGCCTGCGCTGCCCGCAAGCGCGAACGAGCGTCGCCGCGGCCTGGGAGAGCGAGCGGCGTCTGTTGACGCCTCTGCCCGAGACGCTGCCCGAGCCCTTCGACATCGCGGTCCGCCGGCCGGTCGGGATCGACTGCCTGGTCAACTTCGAGGGGCGGCAATACAGCGTGCCGTTCCGGTTCGTCGGGCAGGAGGTCGAGGTTCGCGGTCTCGCCGGTCGGGTGCAGATCCTGAAGGACTGCGTGGTGATCGCGGAGCATGCTCGCGGCAGCGGCCCCTCGATCGTGACGATCAACGCACACTTCGAGGGCGAGAGCACCGAGCGGGTGATCGCTCCCCAGCCGTTGGGGCGCATGGGCCGACGCCTGCAGGAGATCGCTGCGACCGCCGTTCAGCATCGCTCGATCGATCTCTATGCGCAGCTCGCGGAGGTGGCGCGATGACGGCGGCGCGCATGAAGCTCGATATCGACACGACGCGCGACAAGCTCGCGATGCTCGGGTGCCCTCATGCCGCGGAGGCGCTGGAGCCGCTCTTGGCGGAAGCGGTCCGCGACGAGATCGCGCCGCACCTCTTCCTCGATCGCCTGCTCAGCGTCGAGGTCGCCGGCCGCGAGGAGCGCCGCATCCGCACGATGCTGAAGCTCTCGAAGATCCCGACCGGCCAGACGCTGGAGAACTTCGACTTCGCCTTCCAGCCCGCGATCGAGCGCTCCCGGATCGAGACGCTGGCGACCGGCTCCTGGATCCGCAACGGCGAAGTGGTCCTTCTCCAAGGCCCACCGGGTGTGGGCAAGAGCCACATCCTTGTCGGGCTCGGTGTTCGCGCCATCCAGCAGGGCTTCTCGGTGCAGTACTTCCGCTTCGACGAGCTTCTCACGGCACTCAAGACGGACGCGCATCTGAAGCCGCAGACCCTGAAGTCTCGCAAGTACATGTCGACTGCACTGCTCCTGGTCGACGAGATGGGCTACGACCCGATGACGCGCGAGGAGGCCAGCCTCTTCTTCCGGCTGGTCAGCTACCGCTACGGCCGGGGCGCCATGATCATCACGACGAACAAGAGCATCCGCGACTGGACCGAACTGCTCGCCGGCGACGAGGTGCTCGCGACCGCCATTCTCGATCGCCTGCTCCATCGCGCCCACGTCCTCAACGTCAAGGGCCGCAGCTATCGGCTCCGCGACCTGGAGGATGCCCTCAAGCTCAAGACCTGATCTCCAACGACCCCACCTGCATGCCGCGGCCGCGGCGGGCGCGCTCTGACTCTTGCGGTCCGCGCACCCGCCGCGGCCGCTACCGTTGCGCCCCCACCTCGTAAGACTGGGTGTCGCCTTATCTCGTAAATGTAGGTGTCGCTTGACACCGCTGCCGCCGACACCCGTCCGTCCGAGGCTCGGGCCGGACGACTTCGCCGCCTACCTCGCCGAGCGCGCGCGGACGAGCCGGCTCTGCCCCGTG
>JAUIDE010000112.1 GCA_030429105.1 Alphaproteobacteria bacterium | reverse complement strand
CCGTCGCCATCCCCATCGCCGTCGCCGTCTCCATCCCCGTCGCCGTCCCCGTCGCCGTCGCCCCCGTCGCTGTCGCCGCCGCCTCCGCCGCTGCCGTCGCTTTCTCCGCCGTCCGCCTTGGCCGAACTGCGGAAGGTCGAGAGCGTCCAGTCGTCGCCGAACGGCGCGAAGGCGAGCCCGAGGGCGAAGAGAAGGGTCCAGAGGGCGCGCATGGTCGTCTCCTTGTCTGACGCGAATGAAACGCGCCGGACCGTTGAAAAATTCCCTCGCCGCGGGAATAGACGCCGGGCGTGCGGCGTTTTCCGGCCGAACAAGGGAGAAACCGGGCATGAGCGAAGACGTCAAGGCGGAACTTGTCGCCCTCATCCCCCGGCTCCGGCGCTTCGCATGGTCGCTGACCGGCAGCCGGGACGAAGGGGACGATCTCGTGCAGGCGTCGTGCCTGAAGGCGCTAGGGGCGCTGGAGCAGTACGAGCCGGGCACGCGGCTCGATTCCTGGATGTTCCGGATTCTCCGCACGGGCTGGATCGACCGCGCCCGCACCCGCGCCCGCCGCCCGGCTTCGAGCGACCCGGAGCTGCTCGAATCGCTCTCCGACGAGGGCTACGCCGAGCGCAAGGCCGAGGCGCGGATGACGCTGGAGCGGGTCCGCGCCGCGATGGAGCGGCTGCCGGACGAACAGAGGGAAGTGCTGGCGCTCGTCGCCGTAGAAGGCCTCAGCTATCGCGAGGCGGCGGACGTGATCGGAGCGCCGATCGGAACGGTTATGAGCCGCCTGGCCCGCGCACGGACGCGGCTCGGCGAGTTGATGGAGGCCGCGGCATGAGCAGGGAGTGGACCGAAATGGAGATCGCCGCCTTTGTGGACGGGGAGCTGGTCGGCGAGGATGCGGCGCGCGTCGCCCGCCTCATCGAGACGGACCCGGAAGCGGCGCGCGTCGCGCTGAAGCTGATGGAGATGAACGACCTCCTGCGCGAGGCCTTCGCCGGCCCGGCGGAGGAGGAGGCGCCGGCCCCGCTCCGCGCCGCCGTGCTCGCCGAGCCCGGCAAGGTCGCGACGCTGAAGCGAAAGCCCGTCTTCGCCTCGCCGGCCGTCTTCTCCGCGCTCGCCGCGACGCTGGCGCTCACGGTCGGCCTCGGGCTCGGCGGCGCGCTCTTCGGAACGGGCGGGCCGGAAGGCGCGCGGCTCGCCCTCGGCGCCGGACCTGCGCCGGAGGAAGCCGCCGCCGCCTTCGAGACGGCGGCGAGCGGAACCGAGGCCGCAGGCCTCCGCCCCCTCGCGAGCTTCGAGACGGCGTCCGGCCCCTGCCGCGAATTCGAGGCGCTCAGGGATGGCGGCGCGGTCGCGGCGACGGGCCTCGCCTGCCGCGAAGGCGGCGCATGGTCCGTCCTCGTCCTCGCCGCCGCGCCGGAGGCGGAGAGCGGCCCGGCCGGCTTCGCCCCCGCCTCCGGCGCGGCGGCGGACGCGGTCGGCGCCCTGCTCGACGCGCTCGGCGCCGGCCCCGCCCTCTCCCCGGCCGAAGAGGCGGCGCGGATCGGCGCAGGCTGGCGCTGAGGCGGAAAGCCCGCTTGCGCCGGGCGGCGACAGCGGGCAGGGAAGGCCCGCCCTCTGAGGAAAGGCCCGCCATGCTGCCCATCGCCGCCACGATCTTCGGCTTCGCGCTCGGCTGGATCCGCGCCGCCCGCCGCGGCGGCGGAACCGCCGACCGCTGGCAATACGCCATCGGCCACGCGCTCGGCTTCGGCCTCCTCGGCTTCCTCCTCGCCATCGTGATCGTGTGGATCGGGCTTTTCGCGGAAGGCGGGGCCGGCTAGGCTCCCCCCATGTTCAACCGCTTTTTCCTTTCCCTTCGCGAGGCGAAGGTCCCCTGCTCGCTCCGCGAGTATCTCACGCTGATCGAGGCGCTGCAGAAGGGCGTCGCGATGTATGACGTCGAGGCGTTCTATCACCTCGCCCGCGCCGCGCTGGTGAAGGACGAGCGGCATATCGACCGGTTCGACCAGGTCTTCGCCACCTGCTTCAAGGGCCTCGAAAGCGCCGCGCTGGCCGACGCCATCGCGGAGACGGCGCTGCCCGAGGAATGGCTCCGCAAGCTCGCCGAAAGGCACCTCTCCCCCGAGGAAATGGCGCAGATCGAGGCGCTCGGCGGCTGGGAGAAGCTGATGGAGACGCTCCGCCAGCGGCTGGAGGAGCAGAAGGGCCGGCATCAGGGCGGCTCGAAATGGATCGGAACCGCCGGAACCTCCCCCTTCGGCGCCTATGGCTACAATCCGGAAGGCGTGCGGATCGGCCAGAAGGAGAGCCGCCACCGCCGCGCCGTGAAGGTCTGGGACAAGCGGGAATTCCGCAATCTCGATTCCGATGTCGAGATCGGCACGCGCACGATCAAGGTCGCGCTCCGCCGCCTCCGCCGCTGGGCGCGGGACGGGGCGCAGGAGGAGCTGGACCTCGACGGCACGATCCGCGCCACGGCGGAGCACGGCTATCTCGACGTGAAGACGCGGCCCGAACGGCGCAACGCCGTCAAGGTCCTCCTCTTCCTCGACAATGGCGGGTCGATGGACGGCCATGTGAAGGTGGTGGAGGAGCTCTTCTCCGCCGCCTCCACCGAGTTCAAGCACATGGAGCATTTCTACTTCCACAACTGCCTCTACGAGGGCGTGTGGAAGGACAATCGCCGGAGGTGGGACCAGCAGACGCCGACCCACGAAATCCTCCGCACCTACGGGCCGGATTACCGCGTCGTCTTCGTCGGCGACGCGGCGATGAGCCCTTACGAGATCGTGCAGCCCGGCGGCGCCGTCGAACACTGGAACCAGGAGGCCGGCGAGGTCTGGCTCCGCCGCGCCATCGGGCAATGGCCGAAAAGCGTCTGGATCAACCCGACGCCGGAACAGCACTGGAAATACACCCAGTCCACCACGCTGATCCGGCAGATCTTCGGCGGCCGGATGTATGCGATGACCCTTCAGGGGATCGAGGGCGCGATGCGGGAGCTCTCTCGGTAGCCCCACCCCGGTCCCAGCCTTGAGCCGGGACCCCGATGAACAGAGGCGCCCGCCCCTAGATCTCCGCCACCGCCTCCACCTCGAAGAGGAAATCCTCCTTCACCAGCCGGTCCACCACGAGGATCGTGTTGGGCGGGAAGAGCGGGCCGGGGAAGATCGTGGGGAACAGCGCCTTGCGGAGCGCCATGAAGGGCTCGATATCCTGCGAATGCACGAAGATCGTCGTCATCCTGACGATGCTGGAATAATCCCCGCCCATCCCCTTCAGCACATCGCCGAGATTGCCGAAACACTGGTGGAACTGCGCCGCGAAATCGCCCTTCCCCACCACGTCCCCCGCGAGATTCACCGAGAGCTGGCCCGAGATGAAGACGAGCTTGCCCTTCCCGCTCGGCACGCCGACATGGGAATAGAGCCCCTGCGCGGGCGCGGTGTTCGGCGGGTTGACGTATTCGACCATGCTTCTCTCCTTGCTTTCGGCGCTCACCACCTGAGCCCGATCCTCAACGCGTCATAGATCGCCGCGTGAATGTTGCGGGACGCGACCGCATCCCCGATCCGGTAGAGCCGGAAGGCCGCCTCCGGCGCGCGGTCCGGAAAAATCTCCCCCTCGCCGATCAGCGCCCTCTGGTCGATCTCGCCGCGGTTCCGGCTCATCGGCTTCAGCGCGAAATAGAGATCGTCGAGCGGCGCCGTCCCGTGCTCGACCACGACCTGATCGACCGCGCGCTCCTCCGCATAGCCCGCCTCGAATTCCGAGCCGAGCGTGGCGACGAGCCGGTTCCCCTCCCGCCGCACGGCCCGGACGCGCGTGTTGACCGTGATCCGCGCCCCCGCCCGCTGCATCGCGGCGGCGAGGGGCGCGTGGTTCATGCCGCCGATCCCGATCGCGAAGGCGCGCTCCGGCGTCACGACCTCGAGCCGCGAACCCGCGGCGGCGATCATCTCCGCCGCCGCCATGCCCGGCTCCGCGCCGTTGTCGTCGAAAAGCAGAACCTCCGCCCCCGGCTTCACGGAGCCCGAGACGATGTCCCACGAGGTGACGCAGAGATCGGCGCCCGCCATCTCGGGGGGCTGCGGCAGCCCGCCGGTGGCGACCACCACCATGTCGGGGGAGAGCGCCAGCACGTCCTCCGCCTCCGCGAAGACGTTGCAGCGGAGGTCGACGCCGAGGCGCTCAAGCTCCGCCAGCCGCCAGTCCACGATCCCGATCAGCTCCCGCCGCCGCGGGTTCATCGCCATGAGCCGCGCCTGCCCGCCCGGCTCCGCCGCCGCCTCCAGCAGCGTGACCTGATGCCCCCGCTCGGCGGCGACCCGCGCCGCCTCCAGCCCGCCCGGCCCGGCGCCGACGATGACGGCGCGGAGCGGGCGGTCGCTCTTCGGTATGTCATGCGGAATCGTCGCCTCCCGCCCCGTCGCGGCGTTGTGGAGGCAGAGCGCGCCGCCGCCCTCATAAAGCCGGTCGAGGCAATAGGTGGCCCCGACACAGGGCCGGATGCGCGCCTCCTGCCCCGACATCACCTTTCGCATGAGATGCGGGTCCGCGAGATGCGCCCGCGTCATGCCCACGAGATCGAGCTTCCCGCTCTCGATCGCGTGCCGCGCCGTCGCCACGTCCGAAATCTTCGCCGCGTGGAAGACGGGAAAGCGCGTCTCCGCCCTGACCTCGCCCGCGAAGTCGAGATGCGGGGCGGAGGCCATGCCGGCCATCGGGATCACGCGCACCAGCCGCGCGTCATGGTCCACCTGCCCCCGGATCAGGTTGATGAAGTCGAAGAGTCCGGAGGCGACGACGCGCCGGGCGATCTCCATTCCCTCCTCTCGCCCGATCCCGCCCTCCGCCTGCTCGTCCGCCACCATGCGAAGGCCGACGATGAACTCCGGCCCCACAGAGGCGCGGATCGCGCGGCCCACCTCCCAGGTGAAGCGCAGCCGGTTTTCGAGGCTCCCGCCGTATTCATCCTCCCGCCGGTTGGTGAGCGGGGACCAGAACCCGTCCAGCAGGTGCCCGTAGGTCTCGATCTCGAACCCGTCGAGCCCGGCCGCCTGCATCCTTTGCGCCGCCGCGGCGTAGTCGGCGGCGATGCGCGCGAAGTCGAAATCCTCCATCGCCTTCGGAAAGGCACGGTGCGCCGGCTCGCGGACGGAGGAGGCGGCGACGGGCGGCAGCCAGTCCGCTTTCGCATAGGTGGTGCGCCGCCCGAGATGGGTGAGCTGGATCATCACCGCGCACCCCTCCTCATGGCAATCCGCGGCGACGCGGGCGAGGAGCGGCACGATCCGGTCGTCATAGGCCTTGAGGTTGCCGAAGGCGGCCGGGCTGTCCGGCGAGACGACGGCGGAGCCCGCCGTCATCGTCATGGCGATGCCGCCCTTCGCTTTTTCCCGGTGATAGAGCCGGTAGCGCTCCCCCGGCAATCCGTCCTCCCCGTAATCCGGCTCGTGGGCGGTGGAGATGACCCGGTTCTTCAGCGTCAGATGCTTCAGCCGGTAGGGGCGGAGGAGAGGGTCGTCGCGCATCGAAGCATCAGGCGCGGCGGCGGGCGCGCCGTCAAGCGCTTGAGCGGACGAGCTTGCAATGCGACCTTTGGCCGTTCGCCACGGCCCCGAAAAGCGGGTCTCCGGTGGAGACCCGCAGGGGCCGTTCGGCCGGAGCCCCTGCGGAGGCCGAGGGGCGCCAAGCCTTCCCGAACTTCGAAGATCGGGCCGTGACCGCCGCGGTGGGCGCGGACTCGCGCCCGCCGGGGGGCGGCGGGCGCGGGCTGATCTGACGCGGGTCAGATCAGCCGGGCGCATCTCGCCGCCGCAGCACGCCGATCCGGCGGCGGACCGCAAGCAGCCCGCCGTCAAGCGCTTGCGCCCGCGCCCCGGCGCCCCCAACCATGCGCGCGAACAGGGAGGCCGGCATGGCGACACGAATCCGCGGCGCGCTCTTCGACAAGGACGGGACGCTGATCGACTTCACGGCGACATGGCGCGGCCTTGTCGAGAGCCTGATCGACGATCTTGCGGAGGGCGACGCGCCGCTCGCCCGCGCGCTCGGCCACGCCATCGGCTTCGACGGGGCGACCGGGCTCTTCCTGCCGGGCTCCCCCGTCGTCGCCGGATCGACCGGGGAAGTCGCCGCCCTCCTCGCCGCGCTCCTGCCGAAGGGCGACGCGGCGGAGATCGAGGCGGAGGCGAACCGCCGCGCCGCCGCCGCCGGGGCGGGGGACGAGGCGGGGCTCGTCGCCGTTCCGGGCCTCGCCGGCGCGCTCGGCCGGCTCGGAAGCATGGGCCTGGCTCTCGGCGTCGCGACGCACGATTCGGAGGCGGCGGCGCGGGCCCATGCCGCCCAGCTCGGCCTCGCGCCGCATTTCGGCTTCTACGCCGGCTATGACAGCGGCCACGGATTGAAGCCCGGCCCGGGCATGCCCCGCGCCTTCTGCGCCGCCGCCGGCCTCCCGCCCGCCTCGGTGGTGATGGTCGGCGACAGCGTGCACGACCTCGGCGCCGCCCGCGCCGCCGGCCTCGCCGCTGCGGTGGGCGTTCTCACCGGCCCGGCGACGGAGCGGGAGCTTGCGCTCCATGCCGACGTCATCCTCCCCTCCGCCGCCGACCTGCCGGACTGGCTCATCCGCGCCTTCCCCGCGTAAGGCGCGCTTTCGCGGCGCCGGGCGTCGCAAGCCGCGATTGACGGCGCGGGGCGGCGCGCGATGCTCGCAGCCGCTCCGGAGGATGGACCAGATGACCGAGACAGACACGCGCGAAGCCCCCTCGCGCCGCGCCCGCGGCGGCCGGGCCGGCAACCAGCGCCGCGGCGGCTCCGCCGCGATCCGCCAGGGCCCGTGGGAGCGGATCGTCAACACCGACCATCCCACAACCCCGCTCCGCCCCGAAGGCGTCGAGGCGGTGCATGACGCCGCGATGCGCGTGCTGGAGGAGATCGGCGTCGACTTCCTCAACGAGGAATCCCGCGCGATCCTCCGCGCGGCCGGCGCGACCGTGGAGGGGGATCGCGTCCGAATGGGCCGCGACTTCGTGATGGAGATGGTCGCCCGCGCCCCCCGCGAATTCGACATCACCCCGCGGAACCCGGAGCGGCGCGTCCATATCGGCGGGGCCGACATGGTCTTCGTCAACGTCTCCTCGCCGCCGAACGCGATGGACCTCGATCATGGCCGCCGCGTCGGCAATATCGAGGACTTCCGGAACTTCATCCGCCTCACGCAATACTTCAACTGCATCCATCTCGCCGGCGGCTATCCGGTGGAGCCGGTGGACATCCACGCCTCCATCCGCCATCTCGACTGCCTCTTCGAGAAGCTGACGCTGACGGACAAGGTCTGCCACGCCTATTCGCTAGGGGCGGAGCGGGTGGAGGACGTGATGGAGATGGTCCGCATCGCCGGCGGCCTCACCCATGCGGAATTCGACGCCGCGCCGCGAATGTATACGAACATCAACTCCTCCTCCCCGCTGAAGCATGATTTCCCGATGCTGGACGGCGCGATGCGCCTCGCCCGGCGCGGCCAGCCCGTGATCGTCACGCCCTTCACTCTCGCCGGGGCGATGGCGCCGGTGACGCTGGCCGGGGCCACGGTGCTCTCCGTCGCCGAATGCCTCGCCGCCGTCGCGCTCCTCGAATGGATCGCGCCGGGGCTGCCCGTGGTGATGGGCACCTTCACATCGAATGTCGACATGAAGTCCGGCGCCCCCGCCTTCGGCACGCCGGAATATTCGCGCGCGACGCAGATGGCCGGGCAGATGGCGCGGTTCTACGGCCTGCCGCTCCGGGCCTCCAACGCCTGCGCCGCCAACGCGCCGGACGGGCAGGCGATGTGGGAGAGCGCGAATTCGCTCTGGGCCTGCGTCACCGCACAGGCCAACATCGTCTATCACGGCGCGGGCTGGCTCGAAGGCGGGCTCATCGCCTCCTACGAGAAATTCGTGATGGATTGCGAGCTGATCCAGCAGATGGCCCATTACATGAAGGGCGTCTCGGCGATGGAGGCCGACCTCGCGCTGGAGGCGATCCGGGAAGTCGATTCGAGCGGCCATTTCTTCGGCTGCCAGCACACGCAGGAACGCTACGAGACGGCCTTCTACACGCCCTTCCTCTCCGACTGGCGGAACTTCGAAGCCTGGACGGAGGCGGGCGCCATCGAGACGCCGCAGCGCGCCAATCGCATCTGGAAGGACATACTGGCCGAGTTCACGCCCCCGCCGATGGACGAGGCGATCCGCGAGGAGCTCGCATCCTTCGTCGCGCGCCGGAAGAGCGAGGGCGGCGCGCCCACCGATTTCTGAGCCTCAGCCCCGGCGCCGCCGCCGGTTGAGGAACATCAGCCCGCCGAGCGCGGTCAGCAGGAGCGGCAGCGCCTCCGGCGTCGGCACCGCCGCCGTCACGCCCTGCGACGACGGCGCGGCGGCGAGCCGAAGCGCCAGCGGGCCGAAGAGCCCGACATTGTCAACCTTCGGGCCGACATTGTCGTTCCCGGTCGTGGCGAGGGAGATCGTCACGAACTGGTCCAGCGCCGTGAACACGGTCGAGAAGGTCACGAAGTCGTGCTTCACCGCGCCGGGGAGGTATAGTTCGCCCTCGAAGCTGCCGACGCTGTAGAAGATCGTCTCGGCCCGCGAATGAGACCGCGCATAGTCGAACGAGAACTCGTAGAGTGCGCCGAGCACCAGCTCGAACGTCTCCTTCGTCTCGATCCGGCCGGAAAGCAGGCTGCTGCCGTCGAGATCGACATAGTAGCCGTTGCCGGTCCACCAGTCGTAATGGCCGCCGCCGCCGATCACGTCGATGGAGCCCTCGGTCACGATCCAGTGCGCGAGCCCCGAATTGTGTTGATAGGCGTCATCCTCGAAGTCGTCGAAGAAGACGACGCTGGACGCATGAGCGGCCCCCACAGCCGCCGATGCGCCAAGCGCAGCCGCCAGAGCGACCGCGCGAAAGAGCGCTTTCATTGTGAAACCCCACAAGACCACAACGCGCGGCCACATCCGCGCACAATCAGAATTTGTCTCAACTTCTTGACAAATTCAAGGCGCCGGGGTTGACGCCCCGCTCCGTGGCGCCTGCGATGTGATCAAACCGACACAACCACGCCGCGCAGGGGGCGGCGTCAGCGGGGCTGATCGTCCTCGTCGTCCTCCCCGCCCTTCGGCAGGTTGAAGAGGCTTTCCGCGTCCACCAGCGTGCTCCGCCCCTCCTCCTCCTCGCGCTCGTCGCCGAGGATGGAGAAATTCTCGAGCCCGCCGAAGCTCTTCTGCGGGCGGGCGGGCTCGACATGGGCGTGAAGGCTCGCCTCGGTGGACATGAGGACCTTCTTCTCCTCGTCCGTCATCGTCTCGCCTTCGACCTTCGCCTTGCGGGCGGTCGCGCGCTTCACCGCCGCGTCGAGTTCCACCTGCTTGCAGAGGCCGAGGGCGACCGGGTCCACCGGGCGGATGTTCGGCATGTTCCAGTGCGACTTCTCGCGCACGGAGAGAATCGTCGGCTTCGTCGTGCCGACAAGCTTGGCGATCTGGCTGTCCGCCAGTTCCGGGTGATAGCGCACGAGCCAGGCGATGGCCGCCGGCCGGTCCTGCCGCTTCGAGAGCGGGGTGTAGCGGGGAACCTTCCGCTTCTGCTCGGGCGCGAGGGTCTTTTTCATGAGCTTCAGCCGCGCTTTCGGGTCCGCCTCGCAGCGCGCGATCTCTTCCTTCGTCAGCTGCCCGCGGGCGACCGGATCGAGCCCCTTGATGCCGATGGCCACTTCCCCGTCGGCGATGCCGGCGATCTCCAGCTCGTGCATGCCCGTGAAGTCCGCAATCTGCGGGAAGGTGAGCGCGGTGTTGTCCACGAGCCAGACGGCGGTCGCCTTGGGCAGCAGCGGTAGGTCGGTCATGGTCGGTCTCCTCAGGGCATGGCTCTCCGCGGTCCGAAAACCGGCGCCGGAGCGTTAGTCGGTGTTCGAGGGGAGATTGGCGGGTATATAGACCCGATGAACCGGCGAATAAAGATGCTTCTCGACATGCGGCGACTCGCCTTTCTCCTGCTTCTCCTCCCCTTCGCGGCGGCGCGGGCCGAGGATCGCGCGGGCGAATTCGACTATTATGTCCTCGCCCTCTCCTGGAACGCCTCCTGGTGCGCGCGGGAGGGCGACGCCCGCGACGCGGATCAATGCGACCCTCGGCATGACTACGGCTTCACCGTCCACGGCCTCTGGCCGCAATACGAGCGCGGCTGGCCCCAGGATTGCCGGACGCGGGAGCGGGACCCGTCTCGCCGCGAGACGGCGGAGATGACGCCGATCATGGGCTCCTCCGGCCTCGCCGCCTATCAGTGGCGCAAGCACGGTCGCTGCACCGGCCTCTCCGCCACCGAATATTTCGACGCGACCCGCCGCGCCTGGGCCGCCGTGATCCGCCCGGACATCTTCCGCCGCCTGCCCCGCGACATGGAGATCGCCCCCGCCGTGGTGGAGGAGGCCTTCCTCGAGGCGAACCCCGATATGGAGCGGGACGGCGTGACCGTGGCCTGCCGGGACGGCTTCATCCAGGAAGTCCGCATCTGCCTGACGAAGGACCTCGAACCCCGCGCCTGTGCGCCGGATACGCGGCGGGATTGCCGGGCGGTCTCGCTCATGCCGATGATGCGGTAAAGGATGAAAGTCCATTAAGATGAAGGGCGACGACGACGAAGGAAAGACACCTTTGAAACACCCCCGATTATTTTATCTGCTACTGATTTCGGCGCCATGGCTCTATCTTCTTTATTTGAATTGCAGCGCCCTACAAATGACTTGCGTCGACCCGGCGAACGGAGTGAGAAACACACTTAATATTGCGATTTGTGCAATGTGCACTTTTGCAATTCGTAGTCCAATCGTGATGATACTGGGACTTGTGAACACGATATTGATATTGGTATTCCTTGATATTTTCTTAAACATAGCAAATTCATTTAGCAGAATGGAAAATTCACGGCTAGAATACTATCTGCTTTCATTTGGTTTATATGCAGTTATCATTGTTGTTGCAAAGCTAGGGGCGCGAATACGGCAACCCTGATCTATTCAACAGATATGCAAGCGAGCTTAGGTGGGCACATTGGCGAACGTAAAGCGCGCCCCGCCCTCACAGGAACTTGCACCGCCCGCCCGCCCCCGCCCCTCCCTCCCGATTGATTTCCCGCCCCCTTCGGCGAATATCGGAGCCAAGAAACGGGAGGAGCCATCATGGCCGGCAGCGCATACGACGTCGGGCTCGAACGCCGCGAGGCGAATCACCAGCCGCTCTCGCCCATCCCCTTCCTCGCCCGCGCCGCGCTGGTGCACCCGGAAAAGACGGCGATCATCCACGGCCCGCTGCGGCGGACCTACGCTGACTTCTACGCCCGCGCCCGCCGCCTCGCCTCCGCCCTCGCGGCGAGGGGCGTGGGCAAGAACGACACCGTCGCCGCCCTCCTCCTCAACACCCCCGCGATGCTGGAGGCGCATTACGGCGTCCCCATGGCCGGCGCCGTCCTCAACACGATCAACACCCGGCTCGACGCGGCCGGAATCGCCTTCATCCTCGATCATGGCGAGGCGAAGGTCCTGCTGGTGGACAGCGAACTCAGCCCCCTCGCCGCCGAGGCGCTGAAGCTCGCGAAGGCGAAGCCCCTCCTCGTCGAATACGCCGACCCGGAAAGCGGCGTTCCCCCTTCCCTCGGCGCCGAGGATTACGAGGCCTTCGTCGCCGCCGGCGACCCCGATTTCCAGACTGTCACGCCCGGCGACGAATGGGACGCCATCGCCCTCAACTACACCTCCGGCACGACGGGGGACCCGAAGGGCGTCGTCTACCATCACCGCGGCGCCGCGCTCCTCGCGCTCTCGAACGCGCTCCACGGCCGGATGGGGGCGGACAGCGTCTATCTCTGGACGCTGCCGATGTTCCACTGCAACGGCTGGTGCTTCCCCTGGACCCTCTCCGCCGCGATGGGCACGCATGTCTGCCTCCGCGCCGTGCGCGCGAAGGCGATGTTCGACGCCATCGCGGACCATCGCGTGACGCATCTCTGCGGCGCGCCCATCGTGATGCAGACCCTCCTCAACGCGCCCGATGCGGAGAAGCGGGACTTTCCCCACCGCGTCAGCTTCCTCACCGCCGCCGCCCCGCCGCCCGAGGCGGTGCTGGCCGCGATGGGCGGCGCCGGCTTCGACGTGACGCATCTCTACGGCCTCACCGAAACCTACGGCCCCGCCGTCGTGAACGAGTGGAAACCGGAATGGGACGCGCTGCCCTCCGCCGACCAGGCCGCGAAGAAGGCGCGGCAGGGCGTCCGCTACATCGCGCTCGACGACCTCACCGTGATGGACGCCGAAACGATGACCCGCGTTCCGGCGGACGGGGAGACGATCGGCGAGGTCATGTTCCGCGGCAACGTCGTGATGAAGGGCTATCTCAAGAACCCGAAGGCGACGGAGAAGGAATTCGCCGGCGGCTGGTTCCATTCCGGCGATCTCGGCGTCCTGCACCCGGACGGCTACATCCAGCTGAAGGACCGGTCGAAGGACATCATCATCTCGGGGGGCGAGAACATCTCCTCCATCGAGGTGGAGGACGCGCTCTTCAAGCATCCCGCCGTCGCCGCCTGCGCCGCCGTCGCGCGCCCCGATGAAAAATGGGGCGAGACGCCCTGCGCCTTCGTCGAGCTGAAGCCGGGGAAGGAGGCGACGGAGGCGGAGCTGATCGCCTTCG
>JAUIDE010000111.1 GCA_030429105.1 Alphaproteobacteria bacterium | reverse complement strand
CCTCGTCATCGGCGCCTCCGTCGCCTGTTCCGGCGTCTGCCTGACGGTGACGGACAAGGGCGCGCATGAGCGGGGCGGCTGGTTCGCCGCCGATGTGAGCCATGAGACGCTGACGAAGACGACGCTCGGCGGCCTCGGCGCGGGCGACCGGCTCAACCTCGAACGCGCGCTGAAGGTGGGGGACGAGCTCGGCGGCCATATCGTCACCGGCCATGTGGACGGTGTGGGCGAGATCGTCGGCCTCGCCGATGACGGGGAGAGCCTGCGCGTGACGGTGGCCGCGCCGGCCGCGCTCGCCCGCTTCATCGCCGCGAAGGGCTCGGTGACGATGGACGGCGCCTCGCTGACGGTGAACGAGGTGGAGGGCGCGCGGTTCGGCGTCAACCTCATCCCCCACACCCGCGCGGCGACGACTTTCGGCGCGCTGCGGACGGGCCAGAAGGTCAATCTCGAGATCGACGTGCTCGCCCGCTATGTCGCGCGGCTGAAAGAGGCCGAAGGGCTCTGAGCCGCGGCTCAGAGGCCGAGGCGGCGGAAGACGGCGGGAAGCCGCTCCGGAATGTCCTCCGCGATTAGACCGGGGCCGAAATCCTTCGCCGCCTCCTGATGCAGCCATGCGGCGCTCTCCGCCGCCTGCGCCGCGCTGAAACCGCGCGCGAGGAGCCCGCCTATCATCCCCGCCAGCACGTCCCCCGCCCCCGCCGTCGCCAGCCAGGGGCAGGCGCGCTCATAGGCGGCGGAGACGATGGAGGCGCGGCCCTCAGGCCCCGCCACCACCGTATCCGGCCCCTTCATCAGCACGACGCAGCCGGCGCGCGAAGCAGCCTCCCGCGCCGCGTCGACCTTGGAGAAGGCCGGGCCGCGCACAGCCGGCTCCTCCAGCCGCTCCCGGATGTCGGGGAAAAGCCGGCCGAATTCTCCCATATGCGGCGTCAGAACGGTTTTCGTTCCGCGCGTGAGCGCAAAGAGCGCTTCCGGCTCGCCGGCGAAGGCCGTCAGCGCGTCGGCGTCGAGCACGACGCCCCTCTCCCCGCCTGAGAGCGCCGCGGCGACGAGCGCCTGCGTCCCCTCCCCCGCGCCGAGGCCGGGCCCGAGGACGACGGCGTTGATCCGCCGGTCTTCCAGCGCCTCGGACAGCGCCGCCGCGTCGCGGATCCGCCTGAGCATGATCGCGTCCAGCCGCGCCGCGTTCTCGATCAGAGCGGCCGGCGGCGCGCCGACCGTCACCAGCCCCGCCCCGATCCTGAGCGCGCCCCGCGCCGCGAGGCGCGCAGCGCCGCCCTTGCCCACGCCGCCGGCGAGGACGAGGGCGTGACCGTGGGAATACTTGTGGTCGACAGCGCCCTTGCCGAGCCCGTGGCCCGGCCCCGCCAGCACGAGAGGCGCAAGCGCGCGAATATCCGCATCGCCGAGTCCGATATCCGCCACGGCGACGCGCCCGCAATGGGCCGGGCCGAGGCCAAGCCGATGACCGATCTTCTCGCGCGCGAAGGTCACCGTCAGATCGGCTTGAAACGCGCTCTCGCCGATCACGCGCCCGCTGTCTGCGCAAATGCCGGAGGGAATATCAACTGCGACGAGTGACGAGTCGCCCGCCGCCGTGGCGGGTTGGACGACCGCGCGCGCTATGGAGGCGATCTCCGGCGGCAGCGGGCGGCCGAGACCGATCCCGAAAAAGGCGTCGATCACGAGATCGGCTTCGCTCACCTGCGTTTCAACCGGTTGCGAGAGCGGCTCAACACCCCCCATCTCCCGCCACCGCCGGCAATTCTCCGCCGCATCCGGCGGCAGCTTCGCCTCCTCGCCGTAAAGGAAGACCTCCACCGTCCATCCCCGCTCCTTCAGCAGTCGCGCGACGACGAACCCGTCTCCCCCGTTGTTGCCCGGCCCGCAGAGGACGATCGCGCGGCCCGGGGTCTTCGCCAGTTCGGCGCGCCAGTCCATGATCGCGGAGACGACGCCGCGCCCGGCCCGCTCCATGAGTTCGAGCCCGCTGACGGCGCCGCTTTCGATGGCCGCGCGTTCGATGGCGCGCATCTCCGCCGCAGTGAGCAGTTCCATGTCCTACCTCCCGCCTTCGCTCAGGCTATGGGCAATTTGCCCATTTCCTGTGCATACTTTCCGGAATCCGACTCACGCGGACCGGAACCGCGCCGGGCCGCATTGAAAACCGCGCCGCCGGGTGTTTCCAAGCGGTTGCGGCGCCCGCGCCTGCGGGGGCATTCGCCGCGCCCGGCCCGAAGGGAAGGAAAACGACATGAAAAAGATCGAGGCGATCATCAAGCCCTTCAAACTCGACGAAGTGAAGGAGGCGCTGCAGGAAATCGGCATCCAGGGGCTCTCCGTCACCGAGGCCAAGGGATTCGGCCGCCAGAAGGGGCATACCGAGCTCTATCGCGGCGCCGAATATGTCGTGGATTTCCTGCCCAAGGTGAAGATCGAGCTCGTCGTGACCGACGAGCAGGTCGATCAGGTGATCGACGCCATCGTCGCCGCGGCCAAGACTGGCAAGATCGGCGACGGGAAGATCTTCGTCTCCGACGTGAGCCGCGCCATCCGCATCCGCACCGGAGAGGACGGGAACGACGCGCTCTGACGCGCCCGCCCGCTCCCCAGACAAGACAGAACGAGGAAGGAAGAGAGACCCATGGACGCAGCATCGTTCGTGAAGAAGATCAAGGACGAGGATATCGCCTATGTCGATATCCGCTTCACCGACCCGCGCGGCAAGCTCCAGCACGTCACCGTGCTCGAGAACCAGGTGGACGAGGACTTCATCGCCGAAGGCTTCATGTTCGACGGCTCCTCGACCGCCGGCTGGAAGTCCATCGACCAGTCCGACATGAAGCTGATGCCGGACGTCTCCTCCGCCTACATGGACCCGTTCTTCGCGGAAAAGACGATCTGCGTGCATTGCGACGTGGTCGAGCCCGACACCGGCGAATCCTATGACCGCGACCCGCGCGGCACTGCGAAGCGGGCCGAGGCCTACCTCAAGTCCTCGGGCATCGGCGATGTTTCCTACTGGGGCCCCGAGGCCGAGTTCTTCGTCTTCGACGACGTCCGCTTCTCCACCTCGATGAACAAGGTCTCCTACGAGATCGACGCGGTGAACGCGGCGTGGAACACGGACACGGAATACGAGGCCGGCAACATGGGTCACCGCCCGCGGGTGAAGGGCGGCTACTTCCCCGTTCCGCCCGTGGACCACGGGCAGGACATGCGCTCCGAGATGCTCTCCACGATGAAGCAGATCGGCATGAACGTGGACAAGCACCACCACGAGGTCGCCTCCTGCCAGCATGAGCTCGGGCTGATCTTCGGCACGCTCACGGCGCAGGCGGACAACCTCCAGAAGTACAAGTACGTCATCCACAACGTCGCCAACGCCTATGGCAAGACGGTGACCTTCATGCCGAAGCCGCTCGCGGGCGACAACGGCACCGGCATGCACGTCAACCAGTCGATCTGGAAGGACGGCAAGCCGCTCTTCGCCGGCAACCAGTACGCCGACCTCTCGGAAGAGGCGCTGTACTACATAGGCGGCGTCCTGAAGCATGCGAAGGCGCTGAACGCGCTGACGAACCCCTCCACCAACTCCTACAAGCGCCTGATCCCCGGCTTCGAGGCGCCGGTGCTGCTGGCCTATTCGGCCCGCAACCGCTCCGCCTCCGTTCGCATTCCGTGGACGGACAGCCCGAAGGCCAAGCGCGTCGAGACGCGGTTCCCGGACCCGTCCGCCAACCCCTACCTCGCCTTCTCGGCCCTGCTGATGGCCGGGCTCGACGGGATAAAGAACAAGATCCATCCGGGCGAGGCCTCCGACAAGGACCTCTACGACCTGCCGCCGGAGGAGCTCGCCGGCATCCCGACCGTCTGCGGCTCGCTCCGCGAGGCGATGGGCGCGCTGGAGGCGGACATGGACTTCCTGCTGCAGGGCGGCGTCTTCACCCGCGGGCAGCTCGAAGGCTACATGGAGCTGAAGTGGGAGGAGATCTACCGCTTCGAGCACACGCCGCACCCGGTCGAATACTCGATGTACTATTCCTGCTGAGCCCTTCTGGCGAAGCGGCGAGGGGCCCCGGAGACGGGGCCCCTTCTGCTTTCAGGCGCGTCCGTCCTTCGGCGAGCCCATCACCACATAGGTCGTGATGACGTTGACCTGCGCCAGCGCGCCGAGCTTTTCCGTATGGAAGGCCTTGTAGGCGACGAGGTCCGCCACCTCGACCCGCAACAGGTATTCCACCGTCCCCGTCACGTTGTGGCACTCGACCACTTCGGGGGCGAGCGCCATCGCCCGTTCGAACGCCTCTTGGCTCGCCTTGGTGTGCTGCGAGAGGCCGACCGCGACATAGGCGGTGAAGCCGAAGCCGAGCTTCGCCCGGTCCAGCACCGCGCGATAGCCGGCGATCACCCCCGCCCGCTCCAGCTCCTGCACCCGGCGGAGGCAGGCGGAGGGGGAGAGGCCGACGCGCGCGGCGAGGTCTAGATTGCTGATGCGGCCATCGCGGGAAAGCTCTCGCAATATCCGCTCGTTGATCGGGTCAATCTTCGCCATTTGTTGCGAATCTTGGCGCGAGCCGCGCGAAATCGCAATCTCTCGCCGCGCGATCCGGAGAATCCTTCGGCCATGGAAAACGATCTCCTCCTCGGCCTCGCGGCCTTCGCCTTCGCCTCCTCCGTCACGCCGGGGCCGAACAACATGATGCTGATGGCCTCGGGCGCCAATTTCGGCTTCCGCCGGACGCTGCCGCACATGCTGGGCGTGGCGCTCGGCTTCGTGGCGATGGCGGTGCTGGTGGGGCTCGGGCTCATGCAGGTCTTCGCGCGCTGGCCGATCCTGCATGACATCCTGATGGTCGTCTCCGTCGCCTATCTCCTCTGGCTCGCCTGGCGGATCGCCAACGCGGCGCCGAAGGCGGCAGAGGCGGGCGCGCGGCCGATCACCTTCCTCGAGGCGGCGGCCTTCCAGTGGGTCAATCCGAAGGCATGGACGATGGCGCTGACCGCGATCACGGTCTATGCGCCCGACCGGAGCCTCGCCGCGCTGGCGGCGGTGGCGCTGATCTTCGGGGCGATCAACCTGCCCTCCGTCGGCTCCTGGGCCGCGCTCGGCGTGCTCACGCGGCGGGCGCTGACGACGCCGGCGCGGCTCCGGCTCTTCAACCGGGCGATGGCGCTGCTGCTCGTCGCCTCGCTCTGGCCCGTCCTCGCCCCTAGCGCTTGGTGAAGCGGGCGACGACGCTGAGGCCGGCGATGCGGTTCCAGCGACAGAACAGCGCCTCGACCGCGCAGACGGCCTTCAGAACGGCG
Source organism: Alphaproteobacteria bacterium (assembly GCA_030429105.1). Taxonomy (GTDB): domain Bacteria; phylum Pseudomonadota; class Alphaproteobacteria; order Rhodobacterales; family Rhodobacteraceae; genus Pikeienuella. The sequence continues at coordinate 7,473 of JAUIDE010000111.1, read as the reverse complement.
TTGAGCGGGCCCGGCACGGGCTTCATGTCCGAACTGTCCGCCTTGCTCCCGCGCTTCAGGAGGCGGACGGCGACGGCGATGGGGAAGATGGCGCCGAAATAGTAATGCAGCTCCTCCGGCTCCGCCCCGACGGCGCGGATCGTCTTCGCCAGCCGCGCGCAGGTGTAGCGGCGGCGATGGTCCAGATAATCGTCATGCGCGCTCCAGAGGAATTCGAAGGCCGGCACGGTGATGACGAAGGTCGCGCCCTTCGGCGCCTTGTCCCAATATTCCTTCAGGAGCCCGACATCGTCATCGACATGTTCGAGCACGTCCATGAGGAGGACGAGATCGGAGCCGTAGGATTCGACGCCCTTCACATAGGCGACGGAGCGCCCGCCGCCGAGCGTCTCCTCCCGCTCCTCGTCGTAGCCGGGATCGACGCAGACGGCGCGCTGGCCGTAGCCGTTGTCGAGGAACCAGCGGCTGAACCAGCCGAGCCCGGCGCCGACATCGAGGATTTCCTTCGGCCTCGGGGCGAGCTTCCGCGCCACCATGCGGGCCTTGGAGGTGTAGTACCAGTGCGTGTCCGCGCTGTCCCCGAGGGCGTTCCGTTCCTTCAGATCCATGCCGGATTCCCCTCTGGCCAGGACTCACATGTGCTGGCGGGGTTGAGCCACAAGCGCAGCGGCGCAGTCAAGGCGACGAAAGCGCGCGAACGCGCTGATAATCCGCGCGATTTTCAGAAATGCACCGCCCGACCGTAAGCGTCCAGCACCGCCTCGTGCATCATCTCGGAAAGGGTCGGATGCGGGAAGACGGTGTTCATCAACTCCTCCTCCGTCGATTCCAGCGTGCGGGCGACGACATAGCCCTGGATCAGCTCGGTGACTTCCGCGCCGACCATGTGCGCGCCCAGAAGCTCCCCCGTCTTGGCGTCGAAGACGGTCTTGATCATCCCCTCGGACTCGCCGAGGGCGATGGCCTTGCCGTTGCCGATGAAGGGGAAGCGGCCGACGCGGACCTCATAGCCCTTCTCCTTCGCCTTCGCCTCGGTGAGGCCGACGCTGGCGACCTGCGGCTGGCAATAGGTGCAGCCGGCGATGGATTCGGGCCGGACGGGGTGGGCGTGGTTGTTCCCGGCGATCAGCTCCGCCACCATCACGCCCTCATGGCTGGCCTTGTGGGCAAGCCAGGGCGCGCCCGCCACGTCCCCGATGGCGTAGAGACCGTCGACGCCGGTGCGGCAGTATTCGTCCGTCACGACATGGGTGCGCTCGACCTTGACGCCCAGCGCCTCCAGCCCCAGCCCCTCGACATTGCCGACGATGCCGACGGCGGAGATCACGGTGTCGAACTCCATCGCCTCGGTCTTGCCGTTCTGCTCGATATGGGCGGTGACCTTGCCCTTTCCCCGGTCCAGCGACTTCACCATCGCCTTTTCGAGGATCTTCATGCCCTGCTTCTCGAACTGCTTCTTCGCATGGGCGCTGATCTCTGCGTCCTCGACCGGCAGGATGCGGTCCAGCACCTCCACCACCGTCGTCTCGGCGCCGAGCGTGTTGTAGAAGCTGGCGAATTCGATGCCGATGGCGCCCGAGCCGATGACGAGGAGCTTCTTCGGCATCCGGGGCGGGACGAGCGCGTGCCGGTAGGTCCAGACGAGATCGCCGTCCGCCTCCAGCCCCGGCAATTCCCGCGCGCGGGCGCCTGTGGCGAGGATGATTGCGCGGGCGGAGAGCGCCTCCTCCCCCTTCGCCGTCTTCACCTTCACCTGGCCCTTCGCGGGGATCGTCGCCTCGCCCATCACCACGGCGACCTTGTTCTTCTTCAGGAGATGGCCGACGCCGGAATTGAGTTGCTTCGCGATGGCGCGGGAGCGCTTCACCACGGCGTCGAGATCGTAGCCGATCCCCTCCGCCTTCAGGCCGAACTCCTTGGCGCGGTGCATGAGGTGGAACACCTCGGAGGTGCGGAGCATCGCCTTGGTCGGGATGCAGCCCCAGTTGAGGCAGATGCCGCCGAGATTCTCCCGCTCCACCACGCAGGCCTTGAGCCCGAGCTGCGCGGCGCGGATCGCGGCGACATAGCCGCCGGGGCCGGCGCCGATCACGATGACGTCGTATTCGCTGGCCATGAACGGCTCCCTCCCGCCTGATTTCGCCGGAGATTAGGCGCTGGCGCAGAGGGGGGCAACCTTGACAACGGGCGGGCGGCTGCGGACATGGGCGGAGGAGCCACGCCCGCGCGCGCCGCCAGAAACGACATCCCCGGAGAGACCATGCCCGTACGAAACGAGGCCGCGCTCGACTTCCTCCTCACCCGCCGCTCCCGCCCCGCCAAGACGTTGACGGACGCGGCGCCGGAAGAGGCCGAGATCCTGACCCTGCTGACGGCCGCTTCGCGGACGCCGGACCACGGCAAGCTCGAACCCTTCCGCTTCCTCGTGATCCGCGGCGCGGCGCGCGCCCGGCTGGCGGAGCGCTGCGCGCATCACATGAGGGCGGCGGGCGAAGAGCCTGAAAAGATCGCGAAACAGGCGGGCGGGTTCCTCCACGGCGGGGCGATCCTCGCGGTCGTGTTCTCGCCGAAGCCCTCGGAGAAGATTCCCGAATGGGAGCAGCATCTGGCGGCGGGGGGCGCCTGCCTCGCGCTCCTCAACGCGGCGCTCGCCGCGGGCTGGGGCGCGAACTGGCTGACCGGCTGGGCCTCCGAGTGCCGGCCCTTCCTCGAAGGCGATCTCGGGCTCGCGGCGCATGAGCGGGTCGCGGGCTTCATCCATGTCGGCGGGGAGACCGCCGAGCCGCCGGACCGGCCGCGGCCCGACCTCGCCCGCGTCACACAGTGGATAGACGCCTGATGCTGGAGGCGATCGCGAAGGCGCTGGCGCAGGTCTTCGACCCGCGCTTTCTCGGCATCCTTGTCCGCTCGCTCCTGCTGACCGTAGGCCTTCTCGCCGCGCTGATCGCCGCGGCGATCTGGGCGCTCGGCTTCCTGCCGGAAGTGACCTTCACCCTGCCCTTCACCGACCTCTCGGTGACCTTCTTCGACGAGCTGGCGGCGGGGCTCTCCCTCGGCCTCATCCTCGTCCTTTCCGCCTTCCTGATGTTCCCGGTGGCGGCGATCTTCGTCGGCTTCTTCCTCGACGAGGTGGCGGACGCGGTGGAGGCGCGGCACTTCCCGCATCTGCCTCCAGCGCGGCGACAAGGTTGGGGGGAGATGCTGAGGAACGGGTTTTCCTTCGCGCTCGTCCTCGTTCTCGCCAACGCGGCGGCGCTGATCATCTATCTCCTCTCCACCGCGCTGGCGCCCTTCATCTTCTGGATCGTGAACGGCTTCCTGCTCGGGCGCGAATATATCGAGCTTGTCGCGCTGAGGCGCATGACGCCGCCGGAGGCGAAGGCGTTCCGGCGGAAGCATCTGATCGGCGTGTGGACGATGGGGGCGCTGCTCGCCTTCCCGCTCTCCATCCCGATCGTCAATCTCGTGGCGCCGCTGGTCGGCGTCGCCGCCTTCGTCCACCTCTACCACCGGAAGGCGGGAGCGGCCCGCTAGCGGCTGCCGCCCCCGCTGAAGCCCCAATATTGCCAGGCGGGGCGGTTCGCGGTTCCTTGGGTCGGCAGTTCCGAGGCGTTCAGCGGGGGCGCGGCGCGCACTTCGGCCGGGGTCGGCGCGCGCGAGCCGGTCGACGGCGCGCAGGCGGCGAGGGCCGCGAGAAGGGCGAGGGGGGCTGCAAGTCTCATGGTCGTCTCCTTCCGGTTGACGATGGAGACATGGGCGCCTGGAGCCTTCCCGGAAAACGCCGCCTCGTCACAAGAGCGAGAGCCCGCACACCAAAACGCCGCGGGCGAAGGCCGCCCGCGGCGCGATCTTCAGCTTGCCGGGCTCAGGAGCCGGTCGAAGGCGCGATGATCGGCGCTTCGGCCGTCGTCGCCTTGGAAGAGAAGGAGCAGGGGCCGGCGGAGGCGGCGGAGGCGAAGGCGAGGCCGCCGAGAAGGGCGGCGGCGATCGTCAGGGCTTTCATCGTCAGTCTCCTCTGTTGGGGGTCTTGCACGCTTAGAGGGTAGCGCGAATCCGCGCGACCTCAAATGAAAACATGCACGTCACTGCGGGCGGCCGAACACTGTCGCGATGTCCGCCACGGTGAGTATCTCGCTCTCGATGAAGGCGAAGGCGGCGACCCAGGCGATGGAGGCGGCGATGGTCGTCCAGATCAGCTTCTTCTTCATCATCGGCTGGTCCGGCGCGCCCGCGGGCGTCCCCGGCTCGACCTCGCCCGCCTCCTCCTGGCTGCGGACGAAGAGCGGGAGGATCATGTAGAGCGCGATGAACCAGAAGACCGAATAGAGGACGATGCCGGAGGTGATGCTCATACCTGCTCCAGCTCCACGAGCGCGCCCTGGAAATCCTTCGGATGGAGGAAGAGGACGGGCTTGCCATGCGCCCCGATCTTCGGCTCGCCCGTGCCGAGGACGCGGGCGCCGGAGGCCTTCAGCCGGTCGCGGGCGGCGATGATGTCCTCCACCTCGTAGCAGATATGGTGGATGCCGCCGGCCGGGTTCTTCTCCAGGAAGCCGGCGATGGGCGAATTTTCCCCAAGCGGATAAAGGAGTTCGATCTTCGTGTTCGGAAGCTCGATGAAGACGACGGTGACGCCGTGGTCTGGCTCGTCCTGCGGCGGGTTCACCTTCGCGCCGAGCGTTCCGGCATATTGCGCCGCCGCGGCCTCGAGGTCCGGCACGGCGATGGCGACATGGTTCAGGCGACCGATCATGGGCGTCTCCGTCTTGGCTGCGCCCGGTCTAGCGGGGGCGGGCGCCTTCGGCAATGCGGCGCATCATTCCGAGGCCGGGCCGCCCCACGGGCGGACCACGACGGCGGAGATCGCGTTCTTCGGGCTGCCGTCGATCAGCTTGTCGGAATAGGAGAGATAGACGAGCGTGTTGCGCGCCTCGTCATGGAAGCGCACGACCTGCAGCGCCTTGAAGAGGAGCGAGGTGCGCTGCCGGAACACCTGCTCCCCTTCCTCCAGATCCTCGGGGATCGTCACCGGCCCGGTCTGCCGGCAGGCGATGGAGGCGTCCGACGTGTCCTCCGCCAGACCGAGCGAGCCGGAGATGCCGCCCGTCTTGGCGCGGGAGAGAAAGCAGGTGACGCCCGGAACGTCAGGGTCGTCAAAGGCTTCCACCACGATCTTGTGGTTAGCGCCGAGGAGCTTGAAGGCGGTGTCGACTTCCCCGATCTCCTCCGCCGCGGCGGGGGCGGCGAGGAGGGCGAGGGCGAGGAGGGCGGCGCGCATGGAGGCTCCCGTTCCGGATGTTAAGAGCCTTCACATAGGGGCCGGGCCGGTTCGGCGCCAGAGCGCGCCAGGGCCATTCTCCCCGCGGGCCATGGCCCGCCGCCCGACGACGGGAATGACCCGGCGGGGCAGCCATGCTAGAATTTCGTCGAGACTTCGACTCATTATCGCGTGAGGAGCGCTGCATGTCTTTTCGCATGTTCATTATCGCCGCACTCGTCATGGCCTCGACGCTTTCCATGTCGATGCAGACGCATCTCCCCTTTTCGGCCTTCTCGGCCTCGGCGGCTGCAGACCGCACACCGCCCGGCGGCGCAGTATGGCGGACGACCGTCTCCCGCGCGGATGCCGGGCTCACCGACCCGATCTATCACCTGCATGTCCCGGCCGGCGAATGCAGCTATGATGCCGCCAATCCGCCCTTCGGCTTCAGCATTGTCGAGCTGGACGGAGACGCGGCGACCACGGAAATCCTCTGGATGTGGACCTATGACGAACCCTGCAGGGGCTATGGCTCCGGGTTCTTCTGCGGCGCGGCGAACTGCCAGACCCATGTCTACCGGTTGTCCGCCCGCGGGATCGAGGAATTGCTCACGATCTTCGCGATGGAGATCGGCCCCGCCCAGGGGGTGACGAACGGCCTGCGCGATATCTCGGTCGGCGGGAACCAGGTGCTGCGCTTCAACGGGAACGCCTACGCGTTCTAAACGAGGCCGGCCCGGCGCCAGCCCTTCAGAACTCCTCCACATGCAGCACGCCGGGGATCGCCTTGATCGCGCTGCGGATGGCGGGGGGCACGCGATAGGCGCCCGGCGCGGCGATCTCCACCTCCCGCCCGTCTTCCGGCAGGATCATGACGAGGGAGACAGGGCCGCCCCGCGCCGCCTTCGCCTCCTCCAGCCGGGCGCGGATGCTCTGGAACGCCCGCGCCTCCCGCACATGGACGCGCAGGCCGGCGGCCGCGTCCCCCTCCACCGCCTTGTCGAGCGGCTGGACGCCTTGCGTAAGGAACTTCACCTGATCGCCGTCGATCTCCGGCGTCACGGATAGGACGACGTTGCGCCCGGGTTCGAGATCGTCCCGATGCGCCAGCAGGATCTCGGAAAAGACCGTCACCTCATAGACGCCGGTCGGGTCCGAAAGGCGGACGAAGGCGAAGCGGGAGCCGCGGGCGGATTTCCGCTCCTGCCGCGCCATGACGGTTCCGGCGATGCGGGTGGCGACGCCGGTGCGCCCGCGTGCGACGATGTCGGCGTAGCGCTCCACCCGCTTGCGCCTGAGCGCGGGCGCGTAATCGTCCAAGGGATGGCCGGAGAGGTAGAAGCCGACGGCGGCGAATTCCTCCGTCAGCCGCTCCATCGGCGCCCAGTCCTCCGGCGCGGGGAGGCGGGGCGGCGGAAGCCCCTCCCCCGCACCGCCGAAGAGCGAGACCTGCGCGGAGCCGGCCGCCTCAGCGCTGCCGGCGGAAAAGGCGATGAGCGTGTCGACCGATTCGAACACGCGGCGGCGGTTCGGCTCCAATCCGTCGAAAGCGCCGGCGCGGGCGAGCATTTCGAGCGGGCGCTTGCCGATGCGCTTCAGCTCCACCCGGCGCGCGAAGTCGAAGAGATCGGTGAACCGCCCGCCTTCCTCCCGCGCCGCGACGATCAGCTTCATCGCCTCGGCGCCCACGTTCTTCAGCGCGCCGAGGGAGTAGAGGATGCGGCCCTCCTCCACATCGAAATCGGCGGCGGAGCGGTTCACGTCGGGCGGGACGATGGCGATGCCGAGCCGCTGCGCCTCCCGATGATAGACGGCGAGCTTGTCGGTCAGATGCAGGTCGCAGGTCATCGCCGCGGCGAGGAATTCGACCGGGTGGTTCGCCTTCAGCCACGCCGTCTGGTAGCTCACCACGGCGTAGGCCGCGGCGTGGGACTTGTTGAAGCCGTAATTGGCGAACTTGTCGAGCAGGTCGAACACCTCCTGCGCCTTCGCCGCCGGCACGCCGTTCTTCGCCGCGCCTTCGAGGAAGAGCGGGCGCTGCGCGTCCATCTCCGCCTGCACCTTCTTGCCCATGGCGCGGCGAAGGAGGTCCGCGCCGCCGAGGGAATAGCCCGCCATCTTGCGGGCGATCTCCATCACCTGCTCCTGATAGACGATGATGCCCTGCGTCTCGTCGAGGATGTCGTCGATCAGCGGGTGGATGCCGGTGCGCT
>JAUIDE010000110.1 GCA_030429105.1 Alphaproteobacteria bacterium | reverse complement strand
CGCTCGATCGCGGCGTCGGTCTGCGGCAGCGTCTCTGTTCGGTCTGGTAGGCCAAGCGGGCGGGCCGGGCGCGGGGCGACGCCCGGCGCGTCCGCGCGCGGGATCTTCGCGCCGATCATCGCCTCGATCTTCTCGAGATACTTTTCCTCATGCGGCAGGCAGAGCGTCAGCGCGTCGCCGGAGCGCCCGGCGCGGCCCGTCCGCCCGATCCGGTGGACGTAATCCTCGGAATGGATCGGCACGTCGAAGTTGAAGACATGGGAGACGAGCGGAATGTCGAGCCCGCGCGCGGCCACATCCGAGGCCACGAGGATCTTCAGCTCGTTCGCCCGGAACGCGTCCAGCGTCTTCATCCGGATCTTCTGGTCGAGATCGCCGTGGATCGGCGCGGCGTTGTAGCCGTGCTTGGCGAGGCTCTTCGCCACCACGTCCACATTCGACTTGCGGTTGCAGAAGACGATGGCGTTGGTCAGCTTCTCGCCCTCGCCGTCGATCAGGGCTCTCAGCATGTCCCGCTTCTCGGCGTCGGCCCGCTCCTTCGAGGAGGCTTTCCAGGCGATGACGCGCTGGGTGATGTTCTCCCCCGTCGTCGCCTGCTTCGCGACCTCGACGCGCACCGGGTCGTTCAGGAATTCCTTCGTCAGCCGCGTGATCTCCGGCGGCATTGTGGCCGAGAAGAACAGCGTCTGCCGGGTGAAGGGCGTCAGCTTGAAGATGCGCTCGATGTCGGGGATGAACCCCATGTCGAGCATCCGGTCCGCCTCGTCCACCACCATGACCTCGATGCCGGTGAGCATCAGCTTGCCCCGCTCGAAATGGTCGAGCAGGCGCCCCGGCGTGGCGATGAGCACGTCCACGCCGCGGTCGATCAGCTTGTCCTGGTCCTTGAAGGAGACGCCGCCGATCAGGAGGGCCATGGTCAGCTTGTGATGCTTTCCATAGGTCTCGAAATTCTCGGAGACCTGCGCCGCCAGCTCCCTCGTCGGGCAGAGGACGAGCGTGCGCGGCATCCGCGCCCGCGCACGGCCCTTGGCGAGGCGGCAGATCATCGGCAGCGTGAACGCCGCCGTCTTGCCTGTGCCGGTCTGCGCGATGCCGAGCACGTCCCGCCCTGCGAGCGCATGCGGGATCGCCTGCGCCTGGATCGGCGTCGGGGTCGTATATCCCGCTTCGGTGACGGCCTGGAGGACTTTCGGGTCGAGGTTCAGCTCGGAGAAGGTGGTCATGCGGCCCTTTCGCGTTTCAGTGGCGCCAATGTCTCGGCCGCCATTTCTGAACGCGGCCAGCGAGCGACCGTATTGCCGCTCTCCTTCTTGTGCGGCGCAAAATACGCGCGAAGGTGTAAATGTCAATCTTCGCGTGCAGAATGAGTCGCCGGGAGGAGCACGACATGCGAATACTGACTGCCTTCATCATCGCGCTTGGCGCGGGCGCCGCCGCGGCGCAGGATCTCTGCAAGGGCTATGGCCCTCAGACGCCACGGGATATCTCGGCGCGCGAAGGGGCGAACCCCGTCCGCTTCGCGCCCGCGCCGGCGGCGGAGGCGATGAGCCTCTGCAACATTCACGGTCATGTGCAGGCGGAGCATCGCGGCCCGGGCTTCATGCGCCTTGCGCCGGGCGGCGCCGGCTTCCTCTGCGACGAAGAGCCGACGGAGGCGGAGCTTGTCCCGCTGGAAGGCGCGTTCGAGGGCGTGGAGCCGGGGGACGCGTTCGAGGTCCACTGGGTCTATTCGACCTGCGACGTGGCGCCCGGCCCCGGCCTCGGCGCCTGCCTTTCGCCCGCCTGCGGCAATCCGCAATTGCGGGTGGAGGCGCAGGTCTTCCTCGTCGTGAACGACCCGACGGCGGCTGACATCGAGGATTTCGACTGGCCGGGGCAGGGGCGCCAGCCCCGCGCGCTCCCGGGCGGCGAGCCCGTGGTTTTCGGCGGGTCGACGACAGGCCCAAGCTACTCGGAAAGCGTCTGCTCCCCGCTCCAGGTCACATGGTCCGTCCGGCCCGGCTGCAAGAAGCTCCACATCGGCTCGCTCCACGCATGGGCGGAAGGCAACGCTTTCGATGAGAGTGCCGCGCACGGCGTCCGCCCGCTTGTGACGGCGCCGGCGCTGCTTTCAGAGATCGAATAGAGGGAGGCTTACTCCTGCGCGTCCTCGGCGGCGTCCTCGATGGCGGCGCCGCCGGACTGCACGTCCTGGCCGAAACCTTCGACCGTGTTGCACGCGGCGAGGGCGAGAAAGGCGAGCGGGGCGAATGCGATGAGGCGGAGCGACATCGTGCGGGTTCCTTTTGGTTGAGGTCTCCTATGTAACGCCGCGCCGGCCGGAACGTTCCCTCCCGCTCAGACCATCATCTCCTTCGTCATCGCCAGCGTGACCTCCGGATGGTCCTTCGCCGCGCGGTCGATGTCCCACTGGATGCGGGTGAGGAAGACCGGGTCGCCATCGTGATCCCGCGCCATCTGCCCGCGATGCGCCTTGACGAAGGCCTCCACCGCCTCGCGCTCGCCACGCACCCAGCGGGCGGAGGTGTATTGCGTCGGCTCGAAGCGCACCGGCATGTCGTATTCCGTCTCCATCCGGCTCCCGAGCACGTCGAACTGGAGCGCGCCGACGACGCCGACGATCCAGCCCGAGCCGATTTCAGGCTTGAAGAGCTTCGCCGCCCCCTCTTCAGCGAACTGGGTCAGCGCCTTGTCGAGATGCTTCGCCTTCATCGGGTCGCCCGCGCGCACGGATTGCAACAGCTCCGGCGCGAAGGAGGGGATGCCGGTGAAGCGCAGGTCCTCCCCCTCCGTCAGCGCGTCGCCGATGCGGAGTTGCCCGTGGTTCGGCACGCCGATGATGTCCCCCGCCCAGGCGTCGTCCGCGATTTCCCTGTCGTTGGCGAGGAAGAGGACGGGGTTGGAGATCGCCATCGGCTTGCCGCTCCGCACATGCCGGAGCTTCGCGCCGCGCCTGAAATGCCCGGAGCAGAGGCGGACGAAGGCCACCCGGTCCCGATGCTTCGGGTCCATGTTCGCCTGCACCTTGAAGACGAAGCCTGAAACCTTGTCCTCCTCGGCGGAAACCTGCCGCCGGTCCGTCATCCGCGGCTGCGGGGCGGGCGCGTAGGCGCCGAGCCCCTCCAGCAATTCCTTCACGCCGAAGGAGTTGATCGCGGAGCCGAACCAGATCGGCGTCATCGTCCCCTGCAGGAAGGCCTCCCGGTCGAAGGCGGGGAGGAGGCCGCGCGCCATCTCCACCTGCTCGCGGAGCGTCTCCAGCAGCCGCGGCTCGACATGTTCGGCGAGCTTCGGATCGTCCAGCGAGGAGAAGGAAAGGGAGCGCCCCTTCACGTTCCGCTCCGCCCGGTCCATCAGTTCCAGCCGGTCGTTCACCATGTCCCAGGCGCCTACGAAGTCCCGCCCCACGCCGACCGGCCACGAAAGCGGGCAGACGTCGAGCGCCAGCGTCTCCTGGATCTCGTCGATGATCTCGAACGGGTCCCGGCTCTCCCGGTCCATCTTGTTGCAGAAGGTCAGGATCGGCATGTCGCGGAGGCGGCAGACCTCGAAGAGCTTCTTCGTCTGGCTTTCGACGCCCTTCGCGCCGTCGATCACCATCACCGCAGCGTCCACCGCCGTCAGCGTGCGGTAGGTGTCTTCCGAGAAGTCGGCATGGCCCGGCGTGTCCACGAGGTTGAGCCAATAGGGCCCGTATTCGAAGGACATGGCGGAGGCGGAGACGGAGATGCCGCGGTCCTGCTCCATCTTCATGAAGTCGGAGCGGGTGCGCCGCGCCTCGCCCTTCGCGCGCACCTGCCCGGCCATGGTGATGGCGCCGCCGAAGAGCAGCAGCTTTTCCGTCAGCGTCGTCTTGCCGGCGTCGGGATGCGAGATGATCGCGAAGGTCCGGCGGCGGGCGATTTCCGGAGGGAGGGCGGGGGCGTTGTCGAGCATGGGCGCCGTATAGCCGGGCCCGCGCCCCGGCGAAAGGCGCCCGCGCGCCCGTGATCGGCGCAATGGCGGCTCGACAGCGCGTCGCGTTCGCGTCATGAAATCCTTGGATTTCTGGGGAGCGCCGCATGGCGGAACGAAGGGGCGGGTTCGGGAGAGGAGCGGGGCTGGCGGCGCTGGCCCTAGCCGCGCTGGCTGCGCTCTGGTTCGGCTTCGGGCGGGAGGTCGGGGAACCGGAGGCGCCTGTCGCCGGGATCGCGGAGGCGACCGTTCCGCCCGCCGCCGCGCCGCCGGAACCTGCAGCGCCCGCCGCCCCGTCTGAAACCGACGCCGCGCCGGAACCGGAGCAGGCGGCCTCCGCGCCCACCCCTGAGCCCGAAGCCGCCCCGCCGGAGGCGCCCGAGCCCCTCGCGGCCCCGGCGCCCCCCACGCTCGACCTCGTGAGGGTGGAGCCGGACGGGGCCGGGCTTGTCGCCGGGCGGGCGGAGCCGCGTTCGGAGGTCGAGATCGTCGTTGGCGGGGCCGTCGTCGGCGCGGCGCGGGCGGGGGCGGACGGCGCCTTCGCCGCCTTCGTCCGCGTCGACCCCGCCGTCGAGGCGCAGGGCGTGACGGCCCGGGCCGCCCTCCCCGCGCCGGACCCGGCCGAGACGGAAGAGGCCGCCGCGCCGCCCGCGCCGGAGCCGGCGCCTGTGCTCATCCTCGGCGGGGCGGGTGAGGGCGCCGCACCTGTCGTCGCCCGCGCGACGGAGACGGGCGCCGAGGTTCTCCAGCCCGCCCCTCGGCCCGCAGGCGGCGTCGCGCTCGACGTCATCTCCTACGACGAGGAGGGGCGAGTGCGTTTTTCCGGCCGGGCCAATCCGGGCTCCGAGGTGCGGCTCTATCTCGACGACGCGCCGCTCGGCGCCGTGAGGGCGGACGGCGCCGGCGCATGGGCATGGGATACGGCCGGCGTCGCCGCCGGCGCCTATCGCCTGCGGCTCGACGAGGTGACGCCGGACGGGGTGCGCAGCCGGATCGAGACGCCGTTCCTGCGCGAGCCGGCCGAGGCCGCCGCCGCCGCGCCCGGCGCCTTCACCGTGCAGCGAGGGGACAGCCTCTGGCGCATCGCCGCCTCGGTTTATGGCGAAGGCATCCGCTACACGCTGATCTACGGCGCGAACCGGGCCGCGATCCGCGACCCGGACCTTATCTATCCGGGCCAGATCTTCACGCTCCCGGTTCCGGGGGAGTAGGGCGGAGCGCCCATCGCGCGAAAACGCGGCGCGCTGCGACTAGGCCGGCAGGCGTCCGAGCGGAGGATGGAGGGCCGCGACCTCACTCGGGAGGACGCATCGAGCCGATTGGTCCAACCGCTTTATGTCGCCACGAACTCGAACGATCGCACGTCGTGCGCCGTTGCGATGCGGCCTCCCTTGGGGGGAGGGAGGCCGCGGCCCGGTCTGGTCGCCCGGGCCAAGGGTCGCGGGGGGAGCGCCACGCCTTTGCCCGGCCGGGTCCATCGGCCAGGCTTCCGCCAAGTCGGCCTTCATCCTCCCCGCCATGGCGTCGCCCGCCCGCCCGCGCTAAGTGGTGGGGCAAGGAAGGACGATCCGATGAACGACATGCGCAGCCGCAGCCATAGCGGCGGAGAGGTGGATTTCCGCGTCATCCGCCGCGTCGCCCCCTATCTCTGGCCGGACGGGGAGCGGGAGGCGAAAATCCGCGTCGTCGGCGCCATGGTCGCGCTGATCCTCGCCAAGATCGCGACGGTGCTGACGCCCGTGGGCTTCATGTATGCGGTGGACGGGCTGGCCGAGGGCGCGCCGGCGCCGGCGACCTGGCTCATGGCCCCGGTCGCGCTCGTGATCTTCTACGGCGTCGCCCGCATCGCCTCCATCGGCTTCGCGCAGCTTCGCGACGGCGTCTTCGCCAAGGTCGGGCAGCGCGCACTTCGGCGGCTGGCGCTGGAGACGTTCCGCCATGTCCACGCGCTCAGCCTCCGCTACCATATCACGCGGAAGACGGGCGGCCTTTCCCGCATCATCGAGCGCGGGGTGAAGGGCGTCGATTTCCTCCTCCGCTTCATGCTCTTCTCCATCGGCCCGCTGATCCTCGAGCTCGGCATGGTCGCGGCGATCTTCTTCTTCGCCTTCTCCGGCTGGTATTTCCTCGTCATCGTCGTGACGATCGCGATCTATGTCTGGTTCACCTTCAAGGTGACGGAATGGCGCGTGAAGATCCGCATCCGCATGAACGAGCGGGACACGGACGCGAACCAGAAGGCGGTCGACTCGCTCCTCAATTTCGAGACGGTGAAATACTTCACCGCGGAGGCGCGGGAGGCGGCGCGCTACGATCATTCGATGGAAGGCTACGAGAAGGCGGCGGTGAAGACGGGCGTCTCCCTCGCCTGGCTCAATGTCGGGCAGACCGTCATCATCACGGCCGGGCTCGTCATCGTCATGGCGATGGCGGCGATCGGGGTGCAGGCGGGGGAGATGACGGTGGGCCAGTTCGTCGCCGTCAACGCCTACATGATCCAGCTCACAATGCCGCTCAACTTCCTCGGCACGGTCTATCGCGAAATCCGCCAGAGCCTCGTGGACATGCGGGACATGTTCACGCTGCTTGACCAGCCCGCCGAGGTTTCGGACCGCCCGGACGCGAAACCGCTCGACCCGGGAACGGGCGAGGTGCGGTTCGAGAATGTCGAGTTCGCTTATGAGGGCGAGCGGCCGATCCTGAAGGGCGTCGATTTCACCGTGCCGGGCGGCAAGACGCTCGCCGTCGTCGGCCCCTCCGGCTCCGGCAAGTCCACCCTCTTCCGCCTCCTCTTCCGCTTCTACGACGTGCAGAAGGGGCGCGTGCTCGTGAACGGGCAGGACGTGCGGGACGTGACGCAGGCGAGCCTCCGCGCCGCCGTCGGCGTCGTCCCGCAGGACACCGTGCTCTTCAACGACACGATCCGCTACAACATCGCCTATGGCCGCGAGGGCGCGACGGAGGCGGAGATCGTGGAGGCCGCGCGCTCGGCCCAGATCCACGACTTCATCGCCGCCCTGCCGGAGGGTTACGAGACGATGGTGGGCGAGCGCGGGCTGAAGCTTTCCGGCGGGGAGAAGCAGCGCGTCGCCATCGCCCGCACGATCCTGAAGAACCCGCCGATCCTGATCCTCGACGAGGCGACCTCGGCGCTCGACACGGGGACGGAGCAGGAGATTCAGGAGAGTCTGAAGCGGCTCGGCGCAAACCGCACCGTCCTGATGATCGCGCACCGTCTCTCAACCGTGGTGGAGGCGGACGAGATTCTGGTTCTGGAGGAGGGCCGCGTCGTGGAGCGCGGCGCCCATGCCGACCTCATCGCCCGCGGCGGCCGCTATGCGCAGATGTGGCGGCGGCAGGAGGCGGAGCGGGAGGAGGAGGTGGCCTGAGCGCCCCAGCCGGGCGGGAGCGCGGCGCTCCCCCACGTCCCTTGGCACGGGCGACCAGCCCGGGCCGCGGTCTCCCTCCCGCATGGGAGGCCGCATCGCAACGCCGCAAATAGCTCAGCCGCCAGAGTATCTTACGCCATAAATCGCTAAGCCCGACCGCTCCGAGCCGGCCCCCCGAGGGAGGCCGCGCCCCTTCGCGCTCCGCTCGGATGACGGCCGGCCTCGCCGGATCGCGCCGCGTTTCGAATTATCGGTGTTCCTGCCGCTCTCGCCCGAAGGCCGAGCCTATTCCGCTGCGTCCTTGAACGGCCGCGCAGTCGCCGGGCGGAACGGCGGCTCCGTCTCGTCCGCCCAGGTGATCTCCGGCGCCTCCGCCTTCCGCATCGCGCGCCGCCGCGCCGCCTCGGCGAAGAACCGCCGCCGGCGGGCGCCGAACACGGTCGCCCGCACCAGCGCCCGATGCGCCGCGCCGTAGCGCGCGAAGAGCCCCTCGCCCACCCAGACGCGGATCGCCAGAGCCGCCGGCGTCACCATCAGCGTGAGGAAGGTCGAGACGCCGAGCCCGAACACCACCGCCGTGGCGAGCTGCACCCACCAGAGCGCGGTCGGCGCGCCGACATCGAGCACCCCGGCGGCGAAGGCGGACCAGGCTGCGGCGTTGAAGAGCCCGCCGGCGAAAAGCGGGCCGAAGGCCGCAAAGTCGATCGAGGTCGCGAACATCATCGGCGCGAGGCCCGCCATCGTCGTGATCGTGGTCAGGAGCACAGGGCGGATGCGCTGCTCCGCCGTCCGCACGATGGCTTCGAGCCGCGGATGCTCTCGCGCGTATTCCTGATAGGTGTCGATCAGCACGATGTTGTTGTTCACCACGATCCCGGCCAGCGCGACGATCCCGGTCCCGGTCATGATGATGGAGAAGGTCTGCCCCATCACCACCATGCCGAGGAGCACGCCGGATATCGACATGACCACCGCCGTCAGCACGAGGACCGAATTGTAGACCGAGTTGAACTGCGCCAGCAGGATCGCGAACATCAGGCCGAGCGCGCCGATGAAGGCGAAGCCGAGGAAGGCCATGCTCTCGGCCTGCTCCTCCTGGTCGCCGCGGAAGCTCCAGGTCACGCCGGGGGGGAGGGGGTTCGCCTCCAGCCAAGCGGTGATCTCCGCGATCTTCTCATTGGCGTTCACGCCCGGCGCTAGGTCCGCCCGCACGTCGATATATCGCACCGTGTCGAAGCGCGCGATCTCTCCGATGCTGGGGGAGGGGCGGATTTCAATGAAGTTGGAGAGCGGGACGAGCCCCTGGCTCGTCCGCAGCTTCAGCTGTTCGAGCGTGGAGAGGAGCCGGTCCTGCTCGGGGAAGCGGACGCGGATGTCGAGTTCGTCGTCGCTGTCGTCCGGCCGGATCGTGTCGAGCAGGGCGCCGCGGGTGACGAGCTGCACGATGGTGCCGATGGTGGCGATGTCCGTCCCGAACCGGCCCGCCATCTCCCGGTCCACGTCGATCTCCCAGTCGATGCCGGGGAGGGGGCGCGTGTCATCCACCGCCACAAGCCCGTCCACCTGCTCGAACCCGGCCCGCGCGGCGGCGGAGACCGCCATCAGCGTGTCCCAGTCCGGCGTCGAGATGCGAAGCTGGATCGGCTTGCCCTGCTGCGGCCCGTCCTTCTGGATCGACAGTTCGGCGATCACGCCCGGCACGCGCGCGACCCGGCGCGAGGCCTCCTCGAGGATCTCGTCGCCATGCGGCCGCGTCCCCCAGGGCGCGAGTTCGAGCTGGACCTGCCCGACCGCGTCGGAGGGCGCGTCGTTTCCCTGCTGGTCGAGCCCGCCCTTGCCCGCGAAGGCGAAGACGGCGGAAACGCCCTCGATCCCCTGCACCTCCTCTTCGACCTGCCGCACCAGCCGGTCCTTCTCGGCCAGCGAGAGGTTGCCGCGGGCGCGCACATGGATGATCGCGCGTTCCGGCTCCGTCTTGACGAAGAACTCGACGCCCTTGCCCTGCGTTTGGAAGAGCACGACGGAGCCCGCCATGAGCCCGACAGCCGCCAGAATCGCGACGAAGGGCATGACGGGATTTCCGACCACCGCCTGGATCACCCGTCCGAACGCCGTGCGGCGATAGCCGTACTCGACCGGCTTCGGCTTCGGACGCCGCCGGAGCCCGAAGGCGGCGAAAAGCCGCCCGACGGCGGCGAAGCCACGCGCCAGCACGGAGCCGATCACAGGCAGGAAGATCAGCGCGACGATCAGCGAGGCGGAAAGGACGAAGATCAGCGTGACCGGCAACTGCCCCATGAACTGCCCCGGCATCCCGGGCCAGAAGAGCATGGGCAGGAAGGCGCAAAGCGTCGTCGCGGTGGAGGAGACGATGGGCCAGAACATCCGGCGCGCCGCTTCGCCATAGGCCTCGCCCGGGTCCGCGCCCTCCGAGAGCCGCCGGTCGGCGTATTCGGCAACGACGATTGCGCCGTCCACCAGCATGCCGACGGCGAGGATAAGCCCGAACATCACCATGTTGTTCACGCTCAGCCCGAAAACGGCGAGGAGCGCGAAGGCCAGCAGGAACGAGAAGGGGATCGAGACGCCGACAAGCAGCGAGGAGCGGAAGCCGAGCGAGGCGACGACGACGATAACGACGAGCAGCACTGCGGTCAGCACCGAGCCTTCGAGCTGCCCGACCATGTCATAGACGCGCTGGCTCTCGTCCATCGACATGTCGATGTCCACCGCATCCCGCAGCGCCTCGGGCCAGCGCGCCTCCGCCGCGGCGACGGCGGCGCGCACGGCGGCGACCGTCTCGATGATGTTCTCGCCCACGCGCTTCTTGACCTGGAGCGCGACGGTCGTCTCGCCGTTGTATCGCGCCGTCCCCTCCGCGTCCTTGAAGGTGCGGCGGATCGTTGCGATGTCGCCGAGCGTCACCATCCGGTCGCCCTGCAGCCGCACGGGCAGCTCGTATATTTCCGCCGCCGTCTCGAACGAGCCTGGCAGCTTCACCGAGAAGGCGCCTGTCCCGGTCTCCAGCGCGCCGGCGGCCACCAGCGCGTTGTTGGCGGAGACGACGCTCAGAAGCTCCTGCGCGGTGACGTTGTAGGCCTCCATCCTCAGCGGGTCGATCAGCACTTCCAGCATCTCGTCCCGGTGGCCGGCGAGCCCGACCTCGAGCACGGAGGAAAGCGACTCGATCTCCCGCTGCATGTCCTTCGCCGCGCGCAGCAGCGTGCGCTCCGGCGCGTCGCCAGAAAGGGAGATGACGAGGATCGGGAATTGCGAGAGGTTGACCTCGATGACCTGAGGCTCCTCGATCTCGCCCGGCATTTCGGCCCGCGCACGGTCCACCTTGTTCCGGACCTCGGCCAGCGTCGCCGCCTTGTCCCAGCCGAAATCGAACTTGAGGAGCACGGCGCCGTGGTTCTCGGTCGCGATGCCGGTCATCTCGTCCAGCCCTTCGAGGCCGCGCAGCTCGGCCTCCA
Organism: Alphaproteobacteria bacterium; assembly: GCA_030429105.1. Classification (GTDB taxonomy): domain Bacteria; phylum Pseudomonadota; class Alphaproteobacteria; order Rhodobacterales; family Rhodobacteraceae; genus Pikeienuella. The sequence goes on along the minus strand of JAUIDE010000110.1, from coordinate 1,988 downwards.
GCGGCTTCACGATCAGCCGCTCGGCGTCCGAAGCGCTGACGCCGGGGAGGGGGACGGAGACATAAAGCACCGGCACGTCGATGTCCGGGCTGCCTTCCTTCGGAAGGTTGAAATAGGCGGCGAGCCCGGCGGCGACCGTGATGATCGCCAGCGCGAGGATCATGCGGCTCCGGTCCACCGCCCAGGTGACGAGTCCCGTCACTGCGTGCGCTCCGCCCCGGCGTATTCGACGGCGAGCGCGTGCCCGTCCGTCACGAATTCCTGCCCGACGACGATGATCTCCGCCCGCTCGGGCAGCCCCGCGAGCCAGACGCCGCGCGGCTCGTCCTTCAGGATATCGACCGGAACGAAGCGCGCGACGCCATCCTCGTTGAGCCGCACGCCGATCCGCCCCTCGTCATCCAGCGTCAGCGCCGTCTGCGGCGCGAGATGCGCGTAGCGCGGTTCGAGCTGCACCTCGATCTCGGCCGTCATACCGTCCCGGATCTCGAGATCGGGGTTCGGCGTCTCCGCCTCGATGAGATAGGTCCGGGTGTCGCGGTCTGCGGAGCGGGAGACATAGCTGATCCGCCCCGTCGCCTCCCGCCCGGTGATGAGACGGGCGGAGACCTCGGCGCCGACCTCGAGCTGGTCAACCGAACGCTCCGGCGCGAAGGCGACGAGCTTGATCGGGTCGAGCGCGATCAGCGTCGCGCAGGTCGAGCCGCCCATAAGCAGCGTCCCGAGCTCCGCCGTGTCGCTGTCGAGAACGCCGTCGAAGGGGGCCTCGATCGAGAGGCGCTCGATGTTGAGCTCGGCGCGGAGCACGCGGGCCTGCGCCTGCGCCCGCTCCGCCACCATGGCGTTTGCCCGCGTCTCCGAGGTGAACCCCTTCTTGGAAAGCTCGCTGGCCGCCTCGAAGTTCAGCTCCGCCTCGACAAGCCGCGCCTTGGCTTCCTCAAGCTCCGCCGTCCGGTCGGCGTCCGCGAGGCGGCAGAGCGTCTCGCCCGCGCGCACGAAGGTCCCCTTGCGGAGCGGCTCCGAGTCGATCAGGCCGGAAATCTCGGCCCTCAGCTCAACGTGCCGGTTCGCCTCCGTCCGCCCCCGGAGGATCAGCGTTTCGGTGTAGGGTTGCGCTGTCGAGACGGTCACTACGACAGAGACCGGCGCCCGCGCCCCTTCGGCGGCCGCCACCGCCGCGAGCGCGAGCGTCATGACGCAGGAAAGCGCGAGCTTCATGATGCGGTCGCCTTGTCCTTTCGCGGCCGCCCTGCAGCCGTGCGGTAGAGGTATAACATAGTCCTTTCCGAACAAGACCTCCACCGGGCCCGCCCGCGCCTCTTGGGCGCATGTCGTAGCGTCACCCGGGGCGCGATCCGGGCGGTTTTCGGCTATGGGCTTTTCCGGGCGGCTTGAATATTGTCCGCCGCGAAGGGTCGAGGGGCCGCGGAGGCGCATGTGAGCGACAGGGACAGTTTCATCGAGGAGGTGAGCGAGGAGGTCCGGCGGGACCGGATGTTCGCGCTCTGGCGGCGTTATGGCCCCTTCGTGATCGGCGGCGTCGTCCTCGTCGTGGCGCTGGCCGGCGCGAAGGCCTGGATGGACATCGAGGCGGAGAAGGAGGCGCAGCGCGCCGGCGCCGCGATGATCGCCGCGGTCGAGACGGCGCCGACGGAGGCCGCCGCCGCGCTCGCCGCGCTGGCCGACCAGACGGGGAACGAGGGCGCCGCGGCGCTGGCGCGGCTCCGCGCCGCCGGCGTCCTGGCCGCGGAGGGGAAGGCGGCGGAGGCGGCCGAGAAGGTGGTCTTCGCGATCGACGCCTACCGCGAAGCGGGCAATTCTGCGGCGGTCGAGCGCCTCGGCGGCACGGTGCCCGACGCCGAAGACGGCGCATTACGCCTTGGCCAGGCCCTCTGCACGAAGGGCGGCCGCTGGGAGGCCGGGATGGCCCTGTACCGCGGCCTCCTCGCCCAGTCCGAAAGCCCGATGGTTCGCGGCGGCGCGCTGGC
>JAUIDE010000109.1 GCA_030429105.1 Alphaproteobacteria bacterium | reverse complement strand
GCCGCGCCCGCCGCTCGGCCGCGCCGCGCGCGCCGCGCGGGAGATCGAGCGCGTCTCGCCCCGCCGCCGGTTCGACGCGGTGATCCGCCCGCAGGGCGCGGCCTGGCGGATCGGCCTGCTGCGCCCGGCGCCGCTCCGCGGCTTCTTCGCCGGCTATGTCGCGGAGCCGCTCCGCGCCGGGGCGGAGGCTGCGGCGCTTGCGGCGCTGGAAGCGGCGGAAGCCGGGGCGTAGGGTTTCGGACGAAGGGGATTTCGATGAGCGAGACGGTTCTGGTGACGGGCGGCGCCGGCTATATCGGCAGCCATGCCTGCAAGTTGCTGGCCGCCGCGGGCTGGCGGCCGGTCGTCTTCGACAATCTCAGCACCGGCTGGCGCGAGGCCTGCCGCTTCGGCCCGCTGATCAAGGGGGATTTGCTGGACCGCGCGGCGCTGTCCGCCGCCTTCGCCGAGGCGCGGCCCGCGGCGGTCATGCATTTCGCCGCCCTCTCCAATGTCGGCGAGAGCGTGGAGCGGCCCGAGCTTTACTGGCGCAACAACGTCGCGGGCTCGCTCAACCTCCTCGACGCGATGCGGGAGGCGGGGTGCCTCCGGCTCGTCTTCTCCTCCACCTGCGCGACCTATGGAATCTCCGACGCGCCGCTCACCGAGGAGAGCCCGCAGGCGCCGATCAACCCTTACGGCCAGTCGAAGCTGGCGGTGGAGCGGATGATCGCGGATTATGCGCGGCACGGGCTGGAGGCGGTCGTCTTCCGCTATTTCAACGTCGCGGGGGCGGACCCGGAGGCGGAGATCGGGGAGCGGCATGTGCCGGAGACGCATCTCGTCCCCCTCATCCTTGACGCCATCGCAGGCGACCGGCCCGAGATCGTGATGAACGGGGACGATTACCCGACGCCGGACGGCTCCTGCATCCGCGATTATCTCCATGTGATGGATCTTGCCGCAGCGCACGTCGCGGGGCTGCGGCGGCTGATGGCGGGGGATGGGGGCGCGGTGCTCAATCTCGGCACCGGGCACGGCTATTCGGTGCGGGAGGTGATCGGGGCGGCGGAGGCGGCGACGGGGCGGCCCGCGCCCTGGCGCGTCGGCCCGCGGCGGCCGGGCGACCCGCCGCGCCTCGTCTCCGGCTCCGCGCGGGCGGAGGCGACGCTGGGCTGGCGACCGGAGCGGGGATTGCCGGAGATGATCGCGGACGCCTGGCGCTGGCGGGGGCGGGGCTTCGGCGGGGCGTGAGCGGCGTCGTCATCGACGTGGCGCGCACGCTTTCCCGCGCCGGGGCCGGGCCGGCGACGGGGATCGACCGGGTGGAGCGGGCCTGGATCGAGGCGGCGCTCGCCGGGCGGTTCGGCGCCGCAGCGTTTTCCCGCCGGGGCCGGATGATCGGCGCGGAGGCGATGCGCGCGCTAATGCCCGCCATCGACGGGGCCGGCCCGGCGCCGGCGCCCGACCTTCGCGCCCGCCTCTCCCGCGCGCCGGCACTGCCCGCCCGGCTCTACGCCGCGTTCCGGCGGGGTGCGGCGCGGTTCCCGGAAGGGGCGGCGTGGCTCAATCTCGGCCATTCCGACCTGACGCCGGCGCATGTGGCGGCGGCGCGGGCGGCGGGGGCGGCGCGGGCGGTCGTGATGATCCATGACCTCATCCCCTTGGAGCGGCCCGACCTCGCGCGCCCGGGCGGGGCGGAGCGGATGCGGGCGCGGCTCGCGGCGGCGGCGGATGCGATCCTCGTCAATTCCGAGGATACGGCGGCGCGGCTCCGGGCGCGGCTGACGGCGCCGCCGCCGGTCGTGGTCGCGCCGCTCGGCGTGACGGCGCGGCGGCGGGAGGGGGGCGGTCATGGCGGCTTCGTCGTGCTCGGCACGATCGAGCCGCGGAAGAACCATGCGATGCTGCTCGACATCTGGGCGCGGCTCGGGCCGGGGGCGCCGACGCTTCATATCGTCGGGCGGCGGGGCTGGATGAACGAGGCCGTCTTCGCCCGGCTCGACGCGCGGCCCGAGGGGGTGATCGAGCACGGGCCGCTCGACGACGGGGCGGCGGCGAGGCTCCTCTCCGGCGCGCGGGCGCTGCTCTTTCCCTCGCTGGCGGAGGGCTACGGCCTGCCGCTGGCGGAGGCGCTGGCGACGGGCGTTCCCGCCTTCGCCTCCGACCTGCCGGCGCTCCGGGAGACGGGCGGGGCGGCGGCGACCTATCTGCCGGCGGAGGATGCGGCGGCCTGGGAGGCGGCGATCCGCGCCGCCATCGCCGCCCCGCCGCCGCGCCCGGCCTTCGAGGCGCCGACCTGGGAGGCGCATTTCGGGGCGGCGGAGGAGGCGCTTTAGGGTGGCCCGGCCGGGCGGAGGCGCGGCGCTTCCCCATGTGCATTGGCCCGGGCGACGAGCCCGGGCCGCGGCCGCCCTCGGGAGGCGGCATCGCGACGTTCCAAGATGTGCAACCGTCAAAGTTCGTGACGCCATAAACCGCGCGGACCGTTTGTTGCGAGGCGTCCTCCCGAGGAAGGCCGCGGCCCTTCCTGCGTCGCTCGGGCCGGGGCCGGCCTCGCCTCTGGACTTGTTCCCGCTCTGGTAAAGCCGCGCCCGCTCTGCGATGCTCGCCCGGCGGAGGGCGGATGAGGCTTCTGTCTGCGTATTCAAGACGCTATGAGCGAAAGCGGCGGCTCCTTTCCGCCGCGCTGCGCGGGCGCGACCTCCGCGCGGTGCGGGACCGGACGCGGGCGATCCGGCCGGGCGCGATCCTCTGTGCGGCGGTGATCCGGAACGAGGGGGGGCGCCTCGCCTTCTGGCTCGACCATCACCGGCGGCTCGGGGTCGATCATTTCCTGATCGTCGACAACGGCTCGAGCGATGAAGGCCCCGCGCTGCTGGAGGCGGCGGAGGATGTTTCGCTCTGGCGGACGGAGGCGAGCTACCGGCGGGCGAATTTCGGGATGCACTGGGTGAACCGGCTCGCGCGCCTGCACGCCGTGGGGCATTGGCTGCTGACGCTCGATCCGGACGAATTCCTCGTCTATCCGCATTGCGACGCGCGGGGGCTCAGGGCGCTGACCGATCATCTTTCCGCGCACCGGCGCCGCGCCTTCGGCGCGCTCTTGCTCGACCTTTACGGGGCCGGGCCGGGGCTGGAGACGCCCTGCGCGCCGGGGGAGGACCCTCTCGCCGCGGCGCCCTTCTTCGATGCGGCGGGCTATTTCTTCCGGCGGGACGAGCGCTATCGGAACCTGTGGATCCAGGGCGGGCCGCGGCTCCGCGCCTTCTTCGCGGACGATCCGGGGCGGGCGCCCGCGCTCAACAAGATCCCGCTGGTGCGGTGGGAGCGGGGCTTCGCCTATGTCTCCTCCACCCATGCGCTGCTGCCGCGGGGGCTCAACCTCACCTATGACGAGGGGGAGGGGGAGCGGCTGACCGGGGTTCTGCTCCACGCGAAGTTCATCGCGGGGCTGAAGGCGAAGGCGGAGGAGGAGCTGGCGCGGCGGCAGCATTTCGGCGGGAGCCGGGAATATCGCGCCTATGCGGCGGCGGCGGACGAGAGCCTGATGACGCCGGATTCGGTCGCCTATGAGGACTGGCGGCAGCTCGAGCGGCTCGGGCTCATGGCGCGGGGGGGCTGGCTCTGAGCGGGGCGGCGTTCATCCTCATGGCGCATGAGGCGCTGCCGCTCGCCGGGCGGCTGGCGCGGGCGCTTTCGGCGGGGGGGCGGCCGGTGATGGCGCATCTCGACGCGCGGGCGGGGGGCGCGGAGGGGTTCGTCGAGGCGGCGGGGGCGGGGGTTCGGCTGCTGCCGCGGCGCCGGGCGGAATGGGGGACGTTCGGGCTCGTCGCGCCGGTGCTGGAAGGCGTGCGTGCGCTTCTGGCCTCGGGGGCGGCGTTCAGCCATGTGCAGCTCGTGAGCGGCGCCTGCCTGCCGCTCCGGCCGCTGGCGGAGCTCGACGCCTTCCTCGCCGCCGGGCCGGAGACGGACCATCTGGAGGCGCGGCCCGTCGGCGGGGCGGAGCGGGCGGCGGAGGGACTGGAGCGGGAGCGGTTCACGCTGTTCCATCCGTTCCCGTGGCGGCGGCGGAAGCGGCTTTTCGACCTGTCGGTGGAGGTTCAGCGCCGGCTCGGCGTGAAGCGGCGGCCGCCCGCCGCGCTCGACCTCGCCATAGGCTCGCAATGGTGGACGCTCTCGCGCGGGACGTTGGAGCGGATCATGGCGGACCCGGAGCTGCCGGCGCTGGAGCGGTTCTTCCGCAGCGCGTGGATACCGGACGAAAGTTTCTTCCAGAGCCTCGCGCTGCGGCATTCGCGGCGCGTCTCGCCGCTTTCGCTGACGCTGGCGCGGTTCGACGAGGCGGGGGTTCCCTACGTCTTTCACGACGATCATGCGGGTTTGCTGGACGGGGCGGACCATTTCTTCGTGCGAAAGGTTCATGCCGAGGCGGAGGGATTGCGCGCCCGGCTGCTCGCCCGCGCGGGCGAGGCGGCGGCGGGCGCCGGGTTCGAGGGCCGCGCGCCTGAGGCGGCGTTCCGCGCGGCGCGGGAGAGCCGGACAAGGGGGCGGGAGGCGTTGATCTCCCCGGCCCGGCTGAAGGCGCGGGCCTGGTGGGAGACGCCGGGCTCGCCCGCGCCCTATCTCGCCATCGGCGGGGTGGAGGCGGAGCAGGCGGCGCGGCTTTCGGTGCGGCTGACGGGGGCGGGGCTGATCTGCCACGGGCGGCTCTTCGGGCCGGACGCGCCCGCATTCGCAGGCGGGGCGCGCGTGGCGGCGGGGGGCGTTCCGGCCAGCCGGGCGGCGCGGGACCTCTGGCCGGAGCAGTTCCTCATCAATCTCGCGCGCGGCGCGGCGGCTTCGGGCGCCGTCATGGCCTTCTGCCTGCCGCTGGAGGACCGGGCGGCGATCGGCGTGATGGTCGCCGCCGACCCCGGCGCGCATGTGCTCTGGTTCCGGGGCGGGCGGCGCGGAGAGGCGGCGGCGGCGGAGCGGGCGTTCCTCGCGGAGATCCGGCGCGGCGGCGCGGCGCTGGAGATCGCGCCGCGCGCGCTTCTGGCGGATGACGAGGACGCGGCGGCGGCGCTGATCCTCCGGGCGGCGGAGGGGCTCAGGGCATGAGCCGGCCGCGCTATTTCGTCATTTTCGGCGCGATGCGGACGGGGTCCAACCTGCTGGAGACCTCGCTCTCGCGCTATCCGGGGCTCGTCGGGCTCGGGGAACTGTTCAACCCCGCCTTCATCGGGGCGCCCGGCCATCGCTTCGGCTGGGGCTTCGACATCGCGGCGCGGAGCCGGGCGCCGGAGGCCTTTCTCGATGCGGTGGTCGCCGCGCATCCGGGGCGCGTGCCGGGCTTCCGGCTTTTCGACGGGCACGATCCGCGGATGATCGCCCGCGCGGCGGCAGACCCTGAGGCGGCGCGCATCCTTCTGACGCGGGACCCGCTGGAGGCGCATCTCTCCCTCCTCATCGCGGAGGAGACGGGGCAATGGATGCTGGGGCGGGAGGAGGACCGGAAACGCGCGAAGGTGCGGTTCGACCCGGCTTCCTTCGCCGCCTTCGCCGCGCGGCGGGCGGCGCATTACGAGGGGCTCCGCGCGGCGATGCGGGCGGCGGGGGCGCCCTGGCTCGAACTCGATTATGCGGACCTGACGGACCCGGCCGCGCTCGACGGCGCGGCGCGCCATGCCGGGGCGACGGGCGCGGCGGTGACGCGGGCGCCGGCGATCCTGCGGCAGAATCCGGGGCCGGTTTCCGACAAGGTGGAGAACCCGGAGGACCTGCCCGAAGGCGCGGCCGTTTCGCGCCCGTCGCCTCAGGCGGAGGGCGGCTTCGCGCTGATGGAGGCGAGCCGGGCGCTCGACCTCGTCTGGTGCGTCATGCCGGGCGCGGGGGAGGCCTCCGTCCGCGGGCTCGCAGCGGAGATCGAGGCGGCGGAGGGCCATGCGCCGGCGCCGCCGGCGGCGCCCGCGAGCGCGGCGATGGTGGAGCGGCGGCTGCGGCGGGGCGGGCTCCTCTTCGCCTTCGCGCGGCATCCCGCCGCCCGGCTCTCCGCCCTGTTCGCGGAGATGCGGGCGGGGCGCGCGCTGCCGGAGGCGCAGGCGGCGCTGGCGCTGCGCTTCGGCGAGGATGGTCCGGAGGAGGATGCGGCGTTCGACGCCTTCCTCGACCTCGCGGAGGAGGCGCTTTCCGCCGCCGCGCCCCATCCCGCCTTCGCGCCGCAGACGACGCTCCTCGCCGCGGCGGCGGAGGCTGCGCCCCTTTCCCATTTCGGGCGGGCGGAGGAGGGGCCGGGCGCGCTTCTCGCCCGGCTCGGGCGCGACCTGCCGGGGGCGGAGGGACGGTTCCGCCGCCGCCTCGGCCGCACCAAGCGGCCCGGCCCGGCGCAGGCGGCGCGCATCTTCGCCCTCTATCGCAGGGACTTCCTGCGGCTCGGCTATCCGCCGCCAAGGCGCTGACGGCTTGATGATAAACCCGTTGACAGGCGCGCAGAATCGCCGCATCTTTATTTGAACATTAAGTTCAAATATGAACACAAAGCCGAACGACCGCAAGAGCCGACAGGAGCCGCGCATGGACGCCTTCAAGGACCGCCTCTCGCAGCGCGCCGCCGATACCGGGCGGGCCGACCTCGCCCATCAGAGCCGGGGCCGGCCGCTGACCGAGGCGGAGGACGCGCTGGCGACGGCGCTGATGCGGATCTACGGGACGGGCGAGCACGATTTCGGCAGGGTCGCCGCCGCGCTCGAAGCCGAAGGCGTGAAGGCGCCGGTCTCGGGCCGGACGGACTGGTCCGAGGCGCTGCTGGCGGAGGAGCTTTCTGCGCTCAACGCGGATTTTGACGCCGCCTACGCCGAGCGCGGCTATGGCGCTTGAATTCCGCAAGGTCGCGAAGGAGTTCGGCGCGCTGACGGCGGTGCGCGACATCTCCTTCGAGGTGCGGGAGGGCGAGTTCGTCTCCGTCGTCGGGCCCTCGGGCTGCGGCAAGTCCACCATCCTTTCGATGACGGCGGGGCTTTACCAGCCGACGCGGGGCGAGGTGCTCGTCTCCGGCGAGGCGGTGCGGGGGCCGAACGCGCATGTCGGCTTCATGCTGCAGAAGGACCTGTTGCTGCCCTGGCGGACGATCCGCGCCAATGTCGAGTTCGGGCTGGAGGCGCGGGGCGCGGGGCGGGCGGAGCGGCGGGCGCGGGCGGAGGCGGAGCTGCGGCGCTGCCAGCTCGCCGGGTTCGAGGATCATTATCCCTATCAGCTTTCGGGCGGCATGCGGCAGCGCGCGGCGCTGGCGCGGACGCTGGCCATCGACCCGGAGATCATCCTGCTGGACGAGCCCTTCTCCGCGCTCGACGCGCAGACGAAGCTCATCCTCCAGAACAGCTTCGCGAAGACCATCGCGGCGGAGCGGAAGACGACGCTGCTCATCACGCACGACCTCGCGGAGGCGGTGCTGATGTCGGACCGCATCCTCGTCCTTTCCGAGCGGCCGGGAACCATCGTCGCGGAGATCGCGGTGGACCTGCCGCACCGGGACGAGCCGCTGAAGCGGCGGATGATGCCGGAGGTTTCCGGCTACGCCGCCGAGCTCTTCCGCCATCTCAAGCTCGAAGAAAAAGCCGCCTGAACAAGCAACTGACAGGGAATCCCATGAAGCATCGCATCCTCAGCCTCGTCGCCGCAGCGGCGATCAGCCTTTCCGCCGGGCTCGCCGCCGCGGCGGAGAAGGTGACCTATCTCTTCCCCGCGCCGGACTTCCTGCCGGCCTTCGCGCCGTTCCAGCTGGCGCTCCACAAGGGCTATTTCGCGGATGCGGGCCTAGAGGTCGAGTTCCGCGTCGGCAAGGGCGGCGCCGACGTGGCGACGCAGGTCGCGGTCGGCAACGCCGACATGGGCGGCGGGATCGGCGACACGCCGATCATCGTCCGCGCCAACGGGCTCGAGGTGAAGGGCGTCGCCCTGCTCGGCGGGCGGGGGCTGACGCAGATCGCCTGGCGCGAGGACAGCGGGATCAAGAGCGCGGCGGACCTGAAGGGCAAGTCCATCGGCGTCCTCTCCTTCCAGGACACGACCTATTACAACCTCCTCGGCGTGCTCGCCTCCGCGGGCCTGACGAAGGCGGATGCGGACATTCAGGCGGTGGGCCCGGGCGGGATCATCCAGCTTTCCATCGCCGGGAACCTTCACGCCATGTCCGGCGTGCCGGAGTGGATCGCCGCCGTCCGCGGCGCCGGGATCGCCATGGGCGAGATGCCGGTGGATAGCGTCTTCCCCGCCATGGCGCAGGCGATCATCGCCTCCGACAAGACCATCGCGGAGCGGCCCGAAGTGGTGAAGGGCTTCGTGCAGGCGGTTCTGAAGGCGATCGACGAGATCGAGGCGGACCCGGCGAAGGCCGCCGCCGAATACGTCTCCTTCGTCAAGCAGCACGAGGGCAAGGAGAAGGTGATCGAGGGGATCATGCGGGATTATGTGGCGAAGGTTTACCCCGCCGCCCCCGGCTTCGCCCGTGGCGCCTTCGACGAAGCCCGCGTCAAGGCGGTGCAGGATTTCTATGTCGCCAACGACATCGTCGCCCGCGCCGTGCCCGTCTCCGACACCTTCACGAACGAATTCGTGCAATGAGCGTCGCGGCCGCCGAACCGACCGACAAGGCCGTTTCGGCGGCCGCTTCCCAGCCGAGGAGCGCCGGCATGACCTCCGAACGGAAGGCGCTCTGGGCCAGCCTCGGCCTGCTCGGCCTCGTGCTCCTCGCTTGGGAGTTCCTGCCGCCGGCGCTCGGCGTGCCGGTCTTCATCATCCCGACCTTCTCAGACTGCCTCGCGGAGCTTTCCCGCATGTGGCGGGTGGAGGGGCTGCTCGGCCACACGGCCTCTACCGCGCTCTACACCGTGCTCGGCTTCGCCATCGGCTCCGCGCTCGGCGCCGCGCTCGGCTATGCGCTCGGGATGTCGGCCTTCTGGGAGAAGGTGCTCTCCCCCTATATCCTCGCGCTGCAGATCGCGCCCAAGGTCGCCTTCGCGCCGCTCTTCATCATGTGGTTCGGCTACAACGCGATGCCGAAGCTGCTGGTGACGGTGCTGATCGTCTTCTTCCCCGTCCTCGTGAACGTCTTGCAGGCGATGCGGACGGTGGACCGGGACCTCGTGAACCTCGCCCGCGCCTACAACCTTTCCCGCTGGCAGATCTTCCTCAAGGTGGAGGCGCCCTCGACCGTGCCGAACCTGATGGCGGGGCTCCGCATCGCCTCCACGCTCGCGGTGATCGGCGTGACGGTGGGGGAACTGGTGGGGGGGAATACCGGGCTCGGCTTCCTCATCTCCTATGGCGGGGGGCAGGCGAACGCGGCGATGGTGTTCAACGCCATCGTGCTCCTCACCGTGATCGGCTTCCTCCTCTACAGCGCGCTCGCGAAGGTCGAGGCGCGGGTGCTCCACTACCTTCCCACGGCCCAACACTGACCCCCTGATACGGAGACTTCCGATGAACGTCGCCCCGATGAAATTCCCCTCCATCGAACCCGATGACGTGACGATCCCCGAAGGCATGACGCTCGCGAGCTGGATGGAGAGCCGCGTCGCCCGCTACGAGACGCGCACGCTCGACTGGGATGCGCTGAAGTTCCAGGCCGATTTCGACCCGAAATATCGCCGCGCGCAGATGCGCTATGTCGGCACCGGGGCGACCGGCGTCTCCGACGACGAGAACGTGGTGCCGGCGGAGCATTTCACCTTCTCCACCATGGTGCTGCCGGCGGGCTGCGAGGGGCCGCTCCATATCCACCGCGACGCGGAGGAGGTGTTCTTCATCCTCAAGGGCCACAGGATCCGGCTCTTCATCGAGCACAAGGGCGAGATGACGGAGACGGTGCTGACGGAGCGGGACCTCATCTCCGTGCCGCCGGGCGTCTATCGGGGGCTCCGCAACGAGGGGATCGAGGAGGCGCTGATGTGCGTCATGATCGGCAACCCCAAGCCGGTGACCCCGACCTATCCGGAGGATCACCCTGTCGCGAAGATCAAGCGCCCGAAGAAATGACGACGCCCTCCGGGCGCCCGAGGGGGCGCCCGGTTCCAAGCCAGCGGAGAGCGAGATGAGCGCGCATGACATGAAGAGCCTGATCGAGGAGCGGGTGAATACGGGCCTCCTCGGCTGTTGGCATCCGGTCGCGAAATCAGTCGAGATCAAGGGGACGCGGCCCCATGGCGTGAAGGCGCTCGGCCGGAAGCTGGTGCTCTGGCGCGACGGGGCGGGGAGGATCCGCTGCCTCGAGGATTTCTGCCCGCATCGCGGCGCGCCGCTCTCCTATGGCGAGATTCACGAGGGAAATATCGGCTGCCGCTATCACGGCGTGATCGTGGACGGCGAGGGCGTGGTGAAGCGCGTGCCCGCCATGCCGGAATGCGCGCTGGAGGGGCGGAAGGCGCTCGAAAGCTTCCATGTGCAGGAGGCCAATGACGCCGTCTTCGTCTATTTCCCCTCGGTCGAGCGGCCGGAGCCGCCGGAGCTCGTGCTGCCGAAGGAGCTGACGGACCCGGACTGGACCGGGTTCCTCTGCACGTCGGTCTGGGAGACCAACTACCGCTACGCGCTCGACAATCTCGCGGACCCGATGCACGGCTGCTATCTCCATTCGGAGAGCTTCACCCTCGCCTTCGGCTCCAAGCAGGACCTGATGAAGCTCGACAAGACGGAGCGCGGCTTCCGCATCGAGCGGGTCGGGCAGGTGGGCGCGAATTTCGACTGGACGGAGTTCGAGGTCCATCCGGGGGCGATGTTCTGCTTCCTCGATATTCCCTATCCGCCCGCGGCGGGGCCGGGGGGCGTGTTCCGCATCATCGGCTTCACGACGCCGGTGGACGAGCGGACCTGCAAGGTCTTCTTCTGGCGGATGCGGCAGGTGACGGGGCTCGCCCGCGAAAGCTTCCGCTTCCTCTATCGCGCGAAGCTGGAGGAGAACCACTGGCGCGTGCTGGAGCAGGACCGGGTGATGCTCGAAGGCATGCCGGACGACGCGCGCCGGCGCGAGATGCTCTATCAGCATGATCTCGGCGTCTCCCGCATCCGGCAGATCCTGACGCGGGCGGCGAAGAGCCAGATCGAGGCGGAACTGGCGGCGCGTGAGGCCGCCGAGTGATGCTCGAAGGGCGCGCCATTCTCGTGACCGGGGCCGCGCGCGGCCTCGGCGCCGTTCTCGCCCGCGACCTCGCGGGGCGGGGGGCGCGCCTGCTGCTGGCCGACATCCTGGAGGAGGAGGGGCGGGAGATTGCGGCGGCGCTCGGCGCGGCCTTCCACCCGGTCGACCTCGGGGAGCCCGGCTCCATCGCCGCGCTCGGCGCCTGGGCGGCGGCGGAGACGGGGGGGCGGCTCCACGGCCTCCTCAACAACGGCGCCATCGCGACGGGGATCGGCGGGATCGGGTTCGAGGAGATCGAGCTTGAAACCTGGGACCGGGTGATGCGCGTGAACGTGCGCGGGACATGGCTGATGACGCGCGCCTGCGCGCCGGCTCTCGCCGCCTCGGGCTCGGGGCGGATCGTCAACCTCGCCTCGGACACCGCGCTCTGGGGCGCGCCGCGGCTTCTTTCCTATGTCGCGTCGAAGGGCGCGGTGATCTCCATGACGCGGAGCCTTGCGCGGGAGCTGGGGCCGCGAGGGGTCGGGGTGGCGGCGGTGGCGCCGGGCATCCTGGCGACCGAGAGCACGGAATATGTGCCCGAGGCGCGGCACCGTCTCTATGCCGAGGGGCGCGCGGCGCCGGGCGGGCGGCCGGGCGGCGCGATGGGGCCGGAAGAGATCGCGCCGACGGTCGCCTTCCTCTTGTCGGAAGGCGCGCTGGCGGTGACGGGGCAGGTTCTGCCCGTCAATAACGGCTTCGTCTTCGCATGAGCCTGAAGCGGCATATGTCCGGCGGCGTCGCGTTCCGGGAGCGGGACGGGGCGGGGCCGGTGCTGATCCTCCTGCACGGGATCGGCTCGGCGGCTGCGGGCTTCGCGCCCGTGGTCGAGCGGCTGCCCCGCGACTGGCGCGTGATCGCCTGGGAGGCGCCGGGCTATGCGGGCTCGAAGCCGCTGAAGGCGGAGTGGCCGCTGGCGGCGGACTACGCCGATGCGCTGGCGGGGTTGATGGACCGGCTCGGGATCGCGCGGGCGACGCTCGCCGGCCATTCGCTCGGCGCGCTGATCGCCGGGGCCTTCGCCGCGTCGCGGCCCGAACGGTTGGCGCGGGTTCTCTTCGCCTCGCCGGCGCTCGGGCATGGGCGGGCGCGGGGCGACCTTTCGCCGGAGGCGGCTTCGCGGATCGCGGCGCTGGAGGCGGAGGGGGCGGAGGCCTTCGCCGCCGCGCGGGCGGCGCGGCTCCTCCACCGGGGCGAACCAGCGGCGCTGGAGGCGGTACGGGGCATGATGGCGGCGGTGAAGCTGCCCGGCTATGCGCAGGCGGCGCGGATGCTTGCGTCTGGCGACCTTATGGCGGATGCGGCGCGGATCGAGGCGCCGGCGGATGTGATCTGCGGGGCGGAGGATGCGGTGACGCCGCCCGAGGGCGCGCGGCGGCTCTTAGCGGCGCTGAAGCGGCCGGGCGCGCTGACGCTCGTTCCCGAAACGGGGCATGCGCTTGCCACGGAGGCGCCCGAAGCCTTCGCCGCCGCGCTCCGCGCGCTGATGGTTCAAGGAGAAACGGCATGAGCGACACGGTGCGCGTCGGCTCCCTTTCCGGCATCGTGATGCGGGGGCCGGGCCTGACGGCGACCTTGCCCTTCTATGAGGACATGTGGGGGCTGCGGCTCGCCCATGCGGAGCCGGGCGCGGCCTGGCTCCGGGGCACGGGCGAGGAGCCGTTCCTCTACGGCCTTCGCGATGCGCCAGTCTACGGGATCGACCATATCGAGTTCCGGGTCGAGAGCGCGGAGGCGCTGGCGGCGCTCCACGCGCAAGTCTCCGCCCGCGCGCCGGCGCATGGCGGCGCCGTGCTTTCCGCCCCTGCGCCGATGGCGGACCATATCGGCGGAACCGGCTTCGAGATGCTGGATCCGGACGACCGGCGGCTCCGCTTCCGGCATGA
>JAUIDE010000108.1 GCA_030429105.1 Alphaproteobacteria bacterium | reverse complement strand
CCGTCCGTCCCCGTCACGCGGAAGCCGTTCGTCCCGTCGAGATCGTCGAGCACCCGCGCGTCGACGAAGAGGTCGACATTCGCCGTCGCCGGCGCGCTCTCCGCCCCGCCGTCGGTGAGGGTGTAGGTGAAGGCCTCGGTCGCCGTCTCGCCCACATCGAGCCCCGGGGCGGAGATGAAGAGCGTCGTCCCGCCCTCGAACCGCAGGAGCAGGCCCGAGGGCAGGAGGATCTCGCCGCCCGCCTCGACGGCGGCGCCGTTGATCGTGGCGATGGAGAGCGACCCGAGATCGGGGTCGATGTCCGGGCCGGAGCCATTGTCCGCCGCGAGGTCGACGAAGCCGGACCGGATAAGCGAAATCGCATCGTCCTGCGCGACCGGCGTATCGTTCTCGCCGCCGAACAGGGCGGAGCCGTTCAGGAGGGTCGGGCCGCTCCTGTCGTAGTAATAGAAACCGTAGAGCGGCGCGCCGATGAGGAGGTCGTCGAACCCGTCCCCGGTCACGTCTCCGGGCGCCCCGAAGGCGAGGATGTTGCCCGACGTCGAGCGGAAGGACAGCGCATCCTCCGGCAAGCGCGCCCCGAGGTCGATCTCCGCGCCGAAAGTCCCGCGGCCGAACACGACGAAAACTTCGGTCTGATAAGCGCCGTAGGCGTCGCCCCCCGCGACGACCACGTCGTCGAACCCGTCTCCGTTCACGTCGCCCGCGGCGGCGACCGTCGCGCCCGCCAGCGCGTTCCGCTCCGGGCCGAGGATGCGGAAGCCATCCGTGCCGTCGAGCGCGTCAAGGTCGATGAAGCCGCCCGCGCCATCGAAGCCCCCGGCCCGGCCGAACACGACAAAGGCCGCGCCGAAATCGTAGCCGGATGAGCCTTCGCCCGGCCGGTCGCGCCCGGGAACGCCGACGATGATGTCGGCCACCCCGTCCCCGTTCGCGTCGCCCGCGGCGGAAATGGAATAGTCGAAAAAGTTGAAGCCGGCGGCGCCGCCGAGGCGGATACCTTCCGGCGCGGAAGGCGAGCCGGGCGCGACGGCGGCGCCGAAGCCGTCCGCCGTCCCGAACACCACGACGGCAATGTCCGTCTCGCCGCCGGTTCCCCGAAGGCCGACGCCGAAATCGTCGATGTTGTCCCCGTTCACATCGCCGAGCGCGGCGAAGCTGCGGACCCCGGCGCCCTCGATTTCGAAGCCGTTCGCGCCGTCGAAGCCTGAGAAGGTCGCCTCGCCCGCGCCGGAATCGGTTCCGAAGACGACTGCCCGACGAACACCGCCGCCGATTTCGATGAACGACACGAATAGATCGTCGAGCCCGTCTCCGTTCAGGTCGCCGGCATGCGCGACGCTCCGGCCGAGGTCGTAGACGGTCTCGCCCGCCGGCGTCACGGTGAACCCGTTCGTCCCGTCCAGCGCGCCGAGATCCGTCACCGCCGCCGGAGATTCGCCGCCGAACACGACATAGACGGCGCCGGTCTGGTAGGAGCGCGTCCCCTCGTAGGTCTCGCCGTAATAGTTGCTGTAGGTGTAGGGAACGCCGAACTCCGTTCCCTCGTTCGCCCGCCCCACGATTACATCCGCGAACCCGTCCCCGTTCACGTCGCCGCCGCCCGAGACGACGAGCGGGCCGGACTGGAAACCGCCACGCTCGGTGATGATGAAGCCGTTCGTCCCGTCAAGGGCGGAAAGGTCGACGTTCGGGTCGAGCCCTTCGGCCGACCCAAACACGACGAACGCAGCGCCGCGCGCTATCTGCACTGGGCTATAGTAACCGCCATATTCGGCATAGTATCGAGCCTCGTATATGTTGCTTCTTGGCCCGGCGATCACGAAATCCCCGATCCCGTCGCCGTTCACGTCTCCTGCGGCGGATACCGACCGGCCGAGGCCAGTGGATATTCCCGCGTAGTAGCCGAGATCGTCGGTAAAGGAGGAGCCGAAGGCGGGCGCAATCTGGCGGATCGTAATGGTCATGGTCCCTATCCGGAACTGGAATTGAACTCGACACGACAACAGATGCGGGACGGTTGCCTGCGAATCGCTGCGCCGTCAATCGAATCTTAACGCCTTCCAAGTCCCCCTCAGCGCAGGCAGGCCTCCACCAGCAGCGCGAAAGCCCGCGCCCGGTGGCTCATCGCGTTCTTCCGCTCCGGGTCCATTTCGCCGAAGGTCTCCGTCTCGCCCTCCGGCAGGAACACCGGGTCGAAGCCGAAGCCCGCGCGCCCCCGCATCGGCCAGACGATGCGGCCCGGAACCTCGCCGCGGAACAGCTCGTCATGCCCGTCCGGCCAGGCGAGGCAGAGCGTGGAGACGAAGCGGGCGCGGCGCGGCTCCGGCGCCTCCGCCTCTTCGAGCAGGCGCCAGACGCGCGTCATCGCCATCACGAAGTCGCGCCCCCTGCCCGTCTCCGCCCAGTCCGCCGTATGGACGCCGGGCTGGCCGCCGAGCGCCTCGACCTCGATGCCGCTGTCGTCGGAGAGGGCGGGCAGGCCGCTCGCCTTCGCGGCGGCGTGCGCCTTTATCCGCGCATTGCCCTCGAACGTCTCCTCCGTCTCCGCTGGCTCCGGCAGCCCGAGTTCCCCGGCGGAGACGGTCTCGATCCCGAAGGGCGCAAGCAGCGCCCCCATCTCCCGCACCTTCCCCGCATTGTGGGTGGCGACGACGAGCCGCCCGGGTTCGAGCTTCCGGCTCACGCGATCGCGGCCTTCTGCGCCGAGACGAGTTCGCCCACGCCCTTCCGCGCCAGCTTCAGCAGCTCCATGAGCTGCGCCTCGGAAAACGGCGAACCCTCCGCCGAGCCCTGCACCTCGACGATCCCGCCCGAGCCCGTGAGGACGAAGTTCGCGTCCGTCCCCGCCGCAGAGTCTTCGAGATAGTCCAGATCGAGCACCGGGAAGCCCTCATGCACGCCGCAGGAAATGGCGGCGATGTGCTCCGTCACCGGGTTCTCCTTCAGCTCGCCCGTCTTCATCAGTCGGTCCGCCGCCAGCCGGAGCGCGACCCAGCCGCCGGTGATGGAGGCGCAGCGCGTGCCGCCGTCGGCCTGGATCACGTCGCAGTCGATGGTGATCTGCCGCTCGCCGAGCAGGACCCGGTCCGCCCCCATCCGCAGCGCGCGGCCGATCAGGCGCTGGATCTCCTGCGTCCGCCCGCTCTGCTGGGTCTTCGCCTCCCGCTTCATGCGGGTGTTGGTGGCGCGCGGGAGCATCCCGTATTCCGCCGTCACCCAGCCGAGGCCGGTGTTTCGCATGAAGGGCGGCACCCGCTCCTCGATCGTGGCGGTGCAGAGCACATGCGTGTCGCCGACGCGGATAAGGCAGGAGCCCTCGGCGTGGCGGGAGACATGGGGCTCGATGATGACGGCGCGCATCTCGTCGCGCGCTCGGCCGGAGGGGCGCATGGGGGTCCTTTCGAAGCGTTCGGGCGGAGGCTTAGTCGCTCCGCCCGGCTTCGTCCACCGCATCGCGCCATTGACCGCGGCCCCCGGTCTTTCTACGTCTCTCGCCCATGCACGCGGCGCCGCTCACCGATCTCAACGAACGCAGCCGGGACATTTTCCGGAGGCTGGTGGAGACCTACATCGAGACGGGCGAGCCGGTCGGCTCCCGCACCATCGCGAAGGGGCTCGACCAGCCGCTCTCCGCCGCCTCCGTCCGCAACGTGATGCAGGACCTTGAGCAGCTCGGCCTCCTCGAAAGCCCGCACGCCTCCGCCGGCCGCATCCCCACGCAATCGGGCCTCCGTCTTTTCGTGGACGGGCTGCTGGAGATCGGGGAGATCTCGGCCGAGGAGCGGGCGGAGATCGAGAAGCTGAACGACGACCGGGACGGGGACATTTCCCGCGCGCTCGACCATGCGGGCTCGATGCTCTCCGGCCTCAGCCAGTGCGCCTCCCTCGTCTTCGCGCCGAAGCGGGAGGCGCCGATCCGCCATCTCGAGATCGTCTCGCTCAACCCCGCCGCCGCGCTCGTCGTGCTGGTGACGGAGGATGGCGCGGTCGAGAACCGGATGATCCAGCCGCCGCCCGGCCTCACCCCCTCCGCGATGCGGGAGGCGGCGAATTTCCTCAACGCCATGCTCGTCGGGCGCACGCTCTCCGAGGCGAAGGAGGTGGTGGCGCGGGAGATCGAACGGCGTCGGCGGGAGCTTGACGATACCGCGCAGGCATTGGTGGAGGCCGGCGTCGCCGTCTGGAGCGGCGACGGCGCGGTGGAGCCAGACCGGCTCGTCGTCCGCGGCCGCGCCAACCTCCTCTCCGGCGCCGCCGCCGATCTCGACCGGATGCGAAAGCTCCTCGACGATCTGGAGCGCAAGCGGGACATCGCGCAGCTTCTCGACCTCGCGCGGGAGGGTGAGGGGGTGCGCATCTTCATCGGGTCGGAGAACAAGCTCTTTTCCCTTTCGGGCTCCACTTTGGTCATCTCTCCCTATATGAACGCCGACCGGAAGCTGGTCGGCGCGATCGGAGTGATCGGGCCGACGCGGCTCAATTACGGGCGCATCGTGCCGATCGTGGACTACACCGCCCGGATGATGGGCGAAGTGCTGGCGGGCCGGGGAAAGCCCTGATCGCCGGCGGAAAGGCGAAGTGATGAACGGGAAGAAGAAGGAAACGGGCGCCGACGAATGGGAGGCGCCGGATTTCGGGTTCTCCATGGACGAGGCCGCGGGCGGGTCCGACGCCCCCGCCTTCGAGACGCCGGATTTCGACAAGCCGGCCTTCGATACGGCGGATTTCGAGGCCCCCGACTTCGACAAGCCGGCCTTCGAGACGCCGGACGCCCCGCCGCCCAATGACCCGCCCGCCTTCGAGGCGGCGGGCTTCGACACGCCCGCCTTCGAGCCCGCGCCCGAGGCCGGGCCGGCCCCGGCGAGCGAGGAGGTCGCCACGCTGATCGCGGAGCGGGACGAGTTGAGGGACAAGCTGATGCGCGCCCTCGCCGAGGCGGAGAATGTCCGACGCCGGGCCGAGCGCGACCGGAAGGACGCCGAGGCCTATGGCGGCACCAAGCTGGCGCGGGATCTCCTCTCCGTCCATGACAACATGGCCCGCGCTCTCGCCGCGGCGGACGAGACGGCGCGCGCCGCCGCCGCGAGCCTGATCGAGGGCATCGAGCTAACGCAGCGGGAGCTTCTCTCCGCCTTCGCCAAGCACAAGATCGAGCCCGTCGAGCCCGCGCCGGGGGAGAAGTTCGACCCGAACCTCCATCAGGCGATGTTCGAGGCGCCGGTCCCCGGCTTCGAACCCGGCACGGTGATCGAGGTCATGCAATCCGGCTTCACGATCTCGGGCCGCCTCCTCCGCCCGGCGCTCGTCGGCGTCGCGAAGGCGGGGTGAGGATGATCGAAACCGAAGCCGACCTCCTCGCCCTTTACGGCCCCGTCCATCCGAAGGCTGCGGTCAAGGTGATCGACCGGCTGGACGCGATCTGCCGCCAATGGCTCGCCGCCTGCCCCTTCGCCGTGCTGGCGACGACGGACGGCGCGCGGCTCGACGTCTCGCCGAAGGGGGATGCGCCGGGGTTCCTGCTGGTGGAGGACGATCACCACCTCCTGATTCCGGACTGGCCGGGCAACAACCGGATCGACGGGCTGAAAAACATCCTCGCCAACCCCGCCGTGGGCCTCATCGCGATCATCCCGAACGTGAAGGAGACGCTGCGGATCAACGGCCGCGCGACGATCCATGCGGACGCGGCGCTCCGCAAGCGGTTCGAGACGCGGGGCAAGCTGCCGATCACCGTCACCCGCATCCGGGTCGAGGAGGTGTTCATGCACTGCCCGAAGGCCTTCATGCGGTCGCATCTCTGGGAGCCGGAGACATGGCCGGAACGGTCCGCCCTGCCGACGATGGGCGAAATCCTGAAGGCGCATTGCGGGGATGACGGGCCGGCCGAGAGCCCGGAGGCGCAGGAGGCGCGGTCCCGGGCGCAACTCTACTGACAGCCCGACGCGCCGGCAGGCGCCGATGTTTCAAGACGATCACGGCTTTTTTCCAACCAAAACAACGCTCCGAGGCCGATAACCATGGTTATCGGCTTTTCCGGGCCCCCTACCCCTCCCGCACCACCCTCATGGTCAGGTTGAGCCGCCCGCCCTTCTCCAGCAGCGGAGAGACGCCGAAACGGATGCGGTCCACCCCGTGCCAGATGAGGCGGGAGGGGCCGCCCATCACCAGCACGTCGCCGGAGAGCAACTCGAAGCTCCGCGTCGGATCGCTCCGCTCCAGCCCGCCGAAGCGGAACCGCGCCGGGTCCCCCAGCGAGACGGAGACGACGGGCGCGTCATAGGCGTTCTCGTCCCGGTCCTGATGCAGGCCCATCCTCGCCCCCTCCCCGTAATGGTTGAGGAGCAGGCAATCGGGCGGCTCCTTCCAGCCGGAAACCGCGCGCCAGATCGCGAGCGCCACCTCTGGGATCGGCGGCCATGGCGCGCCCGAAGGCTGCCGCGGCTCATAGCGGTAGCCGCTTGCGTCGGACACCCAGCCGAGCCGTCCCGCCGAGGTCATCGCGACCGACATGCGCCGCCCGCCCCTCGTCTCCATCCGCCGCGGCGGCGCCGCCCGCGCCACCTCGCGGAGCGCGGAAAGGAGCCCGGCCTGCGCCGCGGCGTCGAGATGGCCGTGATGGAGGACGAGCCCTTCGGGAAGCATGGCGGAACCTTGCCCGCCGTTAACGCTTCGCTCAATCCCCTCGCGCCAGATGGAGGCGCCGCGCCTTGCGGTCGAAAGAGTGGAAGCGCCGCCTTGCGAGGCAAAAAAGTCACAACTATATAGCCGGCGACGCGCGGGCACGGCCCGGGCGCCGATCATCCAAGGGATAGGCCGCGGGGGCCGTCAGGACCCGAAGGCCGCACATCGCCGAGAAGGAACGCCACACATGTCCAAAGTCATCGGAATCGACCTCGGGACGACCAACTCCTGCGTCTCCATCATGGACGGCGCGACGCCGAAGGTCGTCGAGAACGCCGAAGGCGCGCGCACCACGCCCTCCATCGTCGCCTTCACCGAGAGCGGCGAGCGGCTCGTCGGCCAGGCCGCGAAGCGCCAGGCCGTGACCAACCCGGAAAACACCCTCTTCGCCGTCAAGCGCCTGATCGGCCGCCGCTATGACGACCCGGCGGTGGAGAAGGACAAGAAGATGGTCCCCTACGCCATCGCCAAGGGCGCGAACGGCGACGCCTGGGTCGAGAGCCGGGGCGAGAAGTATTCCCCCTCCCAGATCAGCGCCTTCATCCTCCAGAAGATGAAGGAGACGGCGGAAAGCTATCTCGGCGAGAAGGTGACGCAGGCCGTCATCACCGTCCCCGCCTATTTCAACGACGCGCAGCGGCAGGCGACGAAGGACGCAGGCAAGATCGCGGGCCTCGACGTGCTCCGCATCATCAACGAGCCGACCGCGGCCGCCCTCGCCTACGGGCTCGAAAAGTCCGGCGACAAGACCATCGCGGTCTATGACCTCGGCGGCGGCACCTTCGACATCTCCGTGCTGGAGATCGGCGACGGGCTCTTCCAAGTGCAGTCCACCAACGGCGACACCTTCCTCGGCGGCGAGGATTTCGACCTCCGGCTGGTCGACTACCTCGCGGACGAGTTCAAGAAGGACAATTCGATCGACCTGCGGAAGGACAAGCTCGCGCTGCAGCGCCTCAAGGAGGCGGCCGAGAAGGCGAAGATCGAGCTCTCCTCCTCGACGCAGACCGAGATCAACCTGCCCTACATCACCGCGGACGCGACCGGGCCGAAGCACCTCACGCTGAAGCTCACCCGCGCCAAGCTCGAAAGCCTGGTGGACGACCTGATCCAGCGGACGCTCGAGCCCTGCAAGAAGGCGCTGAAGGACGCGGGCGTGAAGCCGTCCGACATCGACGAGGTCGTGCTCGTCGGCGGCATGACCCGCATGCCGAAGGTGATCGAGACAGTGAAGGCCTTCTTCGGCAAGGAGCCGCACAAGGGCGTGAACCCGGACGAGGTTGTGGCGATGGGCGCCGCGATCCAGGGCGGCGTGCTGCAGGGCGACGTCACGGACGTCACGCTGCTCGACGTCACCCCGCTCTCCCTCGGCATCGAGACGCTCGGCGGCGTCTTCACCCGGCTCATCGACCGGAACACCGCGATCCCGACCGAGAAGAGCCAGACCTTCTCCACGGCGGAGGACAACCAGTCCGCCGTGACGATCCGGGTCTTCCAGGGCGAGCGCGAGATGGCGGCGGACAACAAGCTGCTCGGCCAGTTCAACCTTGAGAACATCCCGCCCGCCCCGCGCGGCATGCCGCAGATCGAGGTCACCTTCGACATCGACGTGAACGGCATCGTCTCCGTGAAGGCGCGGGACAAGGGGACGAACAAGGAGCAGAAGATCACCATCCAGGCCTCGGGCGGCCTCTCTGACGCCGATATCGAGAAGATGGTGAAGGAGGCCGAGGAGAACGCGGAGGCGGACAAGCAGCGCCGCGCCGCCGTCGAGGCGAAGAACCACGCCGAGAGCCTCGTCCACTCCACCGAAAAGTCCCTCGCCGAGCACGGCGACAAGGTGGGCCCCGAGGTGAAGGCAGCGATCCAGTCCGCCATCGACGAGCTGAAGGAAGCCGCGAAGGGCGACGACGTGGAGGCGATCAAGGCCAAGACCCAGGCCCTGACCGAAACCGCGATGAAGCTCGGCGAGGCGATCTACAAGGCGCAGATGGAGGAGTCCGAGGCCTCCTCGGGCGGCGACGCCGAGGCCGACAAGCCGAAGGGCAAGGCCGAGGATGACGTGGTCGACGCCGACTTCGAAGAGGTCAAGGACAACAAGAAGTCCTGATCCGGCGCGGAACATGGCGACGGATGCGAAAGACGGGGCGGGGCGGCTGAGGCCGCCCCTTCCCTTCGGGCGCGGCGCGGCGCTTTCCCTTCCCCGCCTCTTCCCCTATTCAGGTCCGTCTCCGATGCGGATGGTGGCTCATGGCTAAGCGCGACTACTACGAAACGCTGGGCGTCAAGCGCGGCGCGACCGAGGCGGAGCTCAAGCAGGCGTACCGCAAGCTGGCGCGGGACATGCACCCGGACCGGCACAAGGACGACCCGACCGCCGCGGAAAAGTTCAAGGCCGTGAACGAGGCCTACGACGTCCTGAAGGACCCGGAGAAAAAGGCCGCCTACGACCAGTTCGGCCACGCCGCCTTCGAGGGCGGCATGGGCGCGGCGGCGGCGGGCGCGCGGGCGAGGGCCCAGCAGAACGGCGATTTCTCCTCCGCCTTCTCGGACGTCTTCGACGATCTCTTCGGCGACTTCATGGGCGGCCGCGGCCGCGGACAGGGCCGCGCGCAGTCCCGAGGCTCCGACCTCCGCTACAACCTCCGCATCAGCCTCGAGGACGCGTTCCTCGGCAAGGAGACGACGATCACCGTCCCGGGCTCCTCCGCCTGCGATTCCTGCAACGGCACAGGCGCGGACGGCGGGGCGGAGCCTGTCACCTGCCCGACCTGCGCGGGCCTCGGAAAGGTGCGGGCGCAGCAGGGCTTCTTCACCATCGAGCGCACCTGCCCCACCTGCGGCGGCCGCGGCCAGACGATCAAGAATCCCTGCCGGACCTGCCAGGGCCAGGGCCGCGTCGCGAAGGAGCGGACGCTCTCCGTCCGCATTCCCGAGGGCGTGGAGAACGGCACCCGCATCCGCCTCGCCGGCGAGGGCGAGGCCGGGCGGCGCGGCGGCCCGCCGGGCGACCTCTACATTTTCCTCGAAATCGCGGACCATCCGATCTTCACGCGTGAGGGAATGGATCTCTTCTGCCGCATCCCCGTCCCGATGACGACCGCCGCGCTCGGCGGCGAGATCGAGGCCCCGACGATCGACGGCGGCCGCACCCGGGTGAAGATCCCCGCGGGCAGCCAGTCCGGCAAGCAGCTCAGGCTCCGCGCGAAGGGCATGCCGCAGCTCCGCGGCGGCCGCTTCGGCGACCTCTATCTCGAACTCGCGGTCGAGACGCCGGTGAACCTCACGGCTCACCAGAAAGAGCTTCTGCAGCTCTTCGAGGAGGCGGGGAAAGAGAACAGCCCGGAGACTGCGGATTTCTTCACCCGCGTGAAGAACTTCTGGGGCGGGATGACGGGCTGAAGGCGGCGCCCCGACTTCCCGCCCGATTTCCCCTTGAATTTCCCGCCCCGCCCCGCTCTAAGCGTCGGCGGAGACGTGGCCGAGTGGTCGAAGGCGCTCCCCTGCTAAGGGAGTAGGGCTCAAAAGGCCCTCGTGGGTTCGAATCCCATCGTCTCCGCCATCCCCCCAGATTTGGCAAGATCACGACATAAAGCCTTGAAAGGTATGGATAGATTCGGGGTTCGAAACCCCTTTTTCCGGCAGTAGGGAAGACGCTCGTCGAACGTCAGTTTCAGCACCAGTCGTTGCAGGTCGAAGCGCCCTGTTTTCCAGAGATTGCAAGGGTTTGCGAGAAACACGCAGGCGAGTTCGAACATTTTGGCGAAGGGGATGCGCGGCGCGCCCTCTTCGGAGGCCCTTTCGGCGAGGATCAGTTTCTCGCGTTCCAGCTCGCCGATCTTCTTTTCGAGGGCGGCAATGACGGTGCGGTTTTCGGATTCGATCAACCGCAAAACCAACGCGTCTGTCTTCTTCTCGATGTCAGCGATCCCACGCTTCCACTCGGCGGCGCGCTCCTTCGAGCGTGCGAGGCGTGCGTCCCAGATGTCGGCGAACATGCGCTTTGCGACCGCAAAGGTCCCGGCGGACGGAGCGACGGACGAGATCAGCGTAGCGAAGTCTTCCTCAATCTTCGCCTTGCGGATGGACTTGCGGTAGCTTGGGCAAGGTTTGTGGAAGCATAAGTAGTAGGGGTGTGTCGCGCCTGTCTTGCTCTTTGACCAGCATGACGTGAGAGGACGCTCGCAGTCGCCGCAGAGCGCGAAGCCGCGAAGCGGGAAGTCCTCGTTGATGTCCCTGCGTGCTGCGACCCGCGCGCCGTCCCTGATCCGCTCCTGATTGCGGTTGAATGCATCAAGGGTGATGAGGCCTTCGTGACGGGCCTTGCGAAGCGAGACGCCCCAGGCGGGGACTTCGATGTACCCGGCATAGAGCGGACGGGAGAGGAGACGGGCGACCTCTTCAAAGGTCACCACCCCGTCCCGGAACCTCGCGGCGAAGGCTGGTTCGCGTTCGAGGAAGCGCCTGACCTCACCCTGGCTCTGGAAGCGCCCCGAGGCGAAGCCGCTCAAGGCTTCCGCGATCAGGGTCGCAAACGGCTCATCGCGCACCAGCACCTTGCCCTGACCTTCGGCGCGCTCATAGCGATAGCCCGGCGGCGCCAGAAAGCACCAGTAGCCGTTCATGGCCCGCGCCCGCATCCGGTTCTTCGTCTGCTCGCGGTTCTTCTGGCGCTGATGCTGGGAGACGGAGGCTAGGAGGTTCTCGATCAGGATGGAATCGGAATCCTCGCCGAAGGTGATCGAGGGGCTTTCGAGCTTGCCGCCGAGGTCCTTGAGCGCCCGGCGCAGCGTCCAGTGGCTTTCAATATCGCGGGCGAAGCGGCTGATGTCGTCGATGATGACGACGATCCCTTCGTCGTCATGCTCACGGAGGAACTCGATCAGGGCATTGAAGGACGGCCGGTCGAGCTGGCCCCCGGAGACGCCCTTTTCGTGGAAGGTGCGGATGACCTCATAGCCCTTGCGCTGCGCATACTCTGCACAGCGCGTCGCCTGGGATTCGAGGCCGTGGCCTTCCTCGACCTGCCGCGCCGAAGAGACCCGGCAATAAATGACCGCCTTGATGGCGGTTTCTTGATATAGTTGTGTCTTCAGTTTCATGGTTTTGGCTTTCTTTATTATTTGTCAATTTTACATGAGGGGTCTTCAGTTGCGGCATGATCTGAGAATAGATAGTGTATCACATCATCCATTCCGAGCGCAGCATTTTGCGTGAACTTGTCCCCAGCCTTGATGCTGAAACCAAGCTCCACAAAGCCTTGCATGATCCGGTAGAGCGTGACGAGAAGCTCCTGGCGCTGCGCGTCATCAAGGCCTTCAAGGCCAGCCTCCGCCCCATAGCGCGCGACGATCTCGTCATCGCGCAGCGCCAGCGGTGTGACGTGCCGTCCGTGCTTCTGATCGTTGGTTTGATGTCCGTCCTGTTCCATGTCCGCCCTTCCTTTCCGTGCGCTGTGTGTTTGGTGGTGTTCCCCTCGGTCTCTCGCTTTTGCTGCAGTGGCGGGCGCCGCACCGAAGAGTGAAGCGCCCGCCGGCAGGGGTCAGGTCAGCGCCCGGGCTCCGGGAAGTCGCGGAAGCGCGGGGGCCGAGGATCGTGGCGGTCGCTCTGATCCGGCCGGTCACGCTCGACAAGCGGTTCAGCGTCCCACTCGCGCGACAGGTCGCGGCGGCGGTCGCGGATCATCCGGTGCGCATCGCGACTGAGTTCAGCGAGTTTCAGCAGGTCTCCCGGAGAGAAGGATTGCGTTTCCTTCAACTGGCGGTCCTCTCCCTCATAGAGCTTGGAGAGCGTCACCGAGTGGAAGGTTCCGTTCTTTCCCTCGTTCTCCCAGACGGTGGCTTTCAGCATGCCGTCCCGGATGGTGTGCAGGGGCGCATTGGGCGCAGAGGTTCGTTCCATGGAATGGTCCTTTCTTCCTTGGCGGATTAGTGGTTGCGGGATTGTTTCTGTTCTTTGTCTCAGCGAGCGGATACTCGGCGGAGAAAAGAACATATCAGGAACATATCACATCGGCGCCTCCTTTTTCAAGAAGAGATGATTTGTCAGAACGTTACCGGTCATAACGGTTGCCGCGCGTAACAGGCGGATGACCGTCAGGGCCGGGTTCCCGCGCCTTGAGAAACGCCTCGCGCATCGTCAGCGGCCTTGGCGCGGACGGCGGTTCGGGCGGAAACAGCAGGTCCGGGCGATGACGGGTCGGGACCGCCCACGACGGATGCGGGTCTTCGATCACCATGCGCGGCGCGCGAAGGTCTTCCGTCTCAGTATCCGGCCCAGGCGCCGGCACGGTAGACTGTGCCTCGCTCTCTCGTTCCAGAGCGCGGGTGAAGGCCGCCGAGAGGGACTTTGGGTCGGGCGCTTGTTTGTCGCTCATCTCTTACACTCCGATGC
>JAUIDE010000107.1 GCA_030429105.1 Alphaproteobacteria bacterium | reverse complement strand
GTTCGGGTCGATCACGATGCCGAGCGGATGCGCCTCGCCCTTCACCACGAGCTTCGCCGCCGCGGCGACGCGCTCCGGCGTCACAAGGTTGGCGGCGCCGATCTCGTCATCCGCGCCCCATTTCGAGGGCTGGCAATCCTGCGCCGCCGCGCCGAGCGCGGAAGCGAAAAGGGCGGCGCAGGCCGCAGCCGCGAGCCGGGAAATTGTCATCACGTGTCCTCCAGAGGTTTTTAGAGCGCGCCCTTTCCGGACGTCGCGCGCGAAGGCTAGCAGAGCCCTCCGCGGTTATTCTATCACATCGTCACGTCGCACGGGGCGAAGGGGCGGCCCGGTGAGGGGCCGCCCGCAACCGGTTCAGAAGACCGCGAGCGGCGCGCCGGCGGAGCCGGTGGCGCCCTTGATCGGCATCGGCGAGAAGATATAGGCGAATTCGGAGACGCCGGCCTCGATCAGCCGCTCCGTCGCGATGTTCTCGTGAATGAAGATGCCGTTCTTCGCGATGAACTCCTGATGGACCGGGAAGGCGAGGTTCGGATCGGGGTTGGGGATGACCTCGATCGGCCAGGTGTCGGAGCCGACGACGGCGACGCCCCGCTCGACGAGATAGGCCGCCGCCTCGAGCCCGATCCCCGGGCATCCGGCGTTATAGGTCGCATTGTCCACGATCCAGTGGCGGCCCCAGCCGGTATGGATCAGCACCACGTCGCCCTCGCCCGGTTCGCCGACGCCCTGCCGCTCCATCGCCGCGCGGAGGTCGGCCACGGAGATCTCCTCCCCCGCGTTCATCGGCCCGCCGCGCACCGCGGCGATGTCGAGCACGATCCCGCGCGTGAAGAACGGCTTCACCTGCTCGATGCCGAGCTTCTTCACGCCGTAGGAGCCCGCGACCTCCGGAACCGTGGCGCCGTTATAGAACTGCCCGCCGATGCCGATATGCGCGAGGCCGTCGAATTGCGTGCCGACCTGGCCGATTTCCGTGGCGAGGAAATCGTCCATCCAGATCACTTCGTTCTGGCCGAGCGGCCCGCCCGCAAGCCCGCCCGTGCCGCGAAGGCCGAAGACGCGGGCGCCGAAGAGCGGCATGGACGATTCGTAGGTCCGGCCGATGGAGAGGACCGTCCCGGTCTTCATCAGCGCCATCGCCTCCATGACCTTGGCGGGCGTCATGAGGTTGGAGGCGCCGGCCTGGTCGTCCGGCCCGTATTTCGATTTCGTCCAGTCGGCGGCGGCGGCGCCGGCGAAAAGCGCGGCCGAGCAGGCGAGCGCGGTCATCATGCGGGGCTTCATGGGGTTCCTCCGGTCAAAGCCTTGTCCAAGCCGCGCTTTTTGCCGGCGGCTGCGACAAATTGTTACCAGAGTCGCCGCGCGTAATTCTATCACATCGGAGGGCGATCAGGCGTCGAGCCAGGCGAAGCCGCAGGAGACCGTGGCGGCGAGCTTCCCGCCCCCCGCCGCGCGGAACTCCGCCTGCGTCGCCGCCATCCGCCGCCCGTTCGAGAGGATCGAGACGGCGATCTCCACCTCCCCCTCCCCGAGCGGGCGGAGGAAGCGGACGGAGAGGTCGGTCGTCGTGCAGGGGCGGAACCGCTCCAGCGTCGCCACCAGCGCCATGACGGAGGCGGTGTCCCCCGCCGCCGCCAGCGCCTGCCCGCAGATCACGCCGCCCCCTTCCCCGCCCCGCCGCACAAGGTCCGCGCCGGCCGGCATCAGGAACCGCGCGCCCGCCGGCCCGATTTCCACCGGCCGGATGCGGAGCGCCTTCACCCAGGGCGCGAACACCTCCTCATGCAGCGCGGCAAGCTCCTCCAGCGTCATCCTCGGCTCCATATGTTACGAATGTCGGTTTGACTTCGCGATTTGCGTCACATATTCTCGATTGTGGCGGAGAGCGAAAGGCGGAGGCAAGCGGCGATGTATTCCCAGGGCCTGATCGGCGCGCATCACGAGGTCGAGGAGACGCCGGAATTCCTCGCCGCCTTCCAGCGGCGCATCGACGCCGAGGAGAAGATCGAGCCGAACGATCCGATGCCGGAGGCCTACCGCAAGACGCTGATCCGCCAGATCGGCCAGCACGCGCATTCCGAGATCGTCGGCATGCTGCCCGAGGGCAACTGGATCACCCGCGCCCCCTCCCTCCGGCGCAAGGCCGCGCTCCTCGCCAAGGTGCAGGACGAAGGGGGCCACGGCCTCTATCTCTACGCCGCCGCGGAAACGCTGGGCGTGAGCCGGGAGGAGATGACCGAGCAGCTCCATGACGGGCGCGCGAAATTCTCCTCCATCTTCAACTACCCCACCCTCTCCTGGGCCGATATCGGCGCCATCGGCTGGCTGGTGGACGGCGCGGCGATCATGAACCAGATCCCGCTCTGCCGCTGCTCCTACGGGCCCTACGCCCGCGCGATGATCCGCGTCTGCAAGGAGGAGAGCTTCCACCAGCGGCAGGGCTACGAGATCATGATGACGCTGGCCCGCGGCACGCCCGAGCAGAAGGCGATGGCGCAGGACGCGCTTGACCGCCTCTGGCAGCCCGCGCTGATGATGTTCGGCCCGCATGACAGCGACAGCGCACATGGCGAACAGTCCATGAAGTGGAAGATCAAGCGCTTCACCAATGACGAGCTGCGCCAGCGCTTCGTCGACGCGACGGTTCCGCAGGCCGAATATCTCGGGCTGACGATCCCCGACTCGGACCTGAAATGGAACGAGGAACGCGGCCATTACGATTTCGGCCCCATCGACTGGAACGAGTTCTGGCGCGTCGTGAAGGGCGGCGGCCCCATGACGAGAGACCGGGTGAGGGACCGCCGGAAAGCGTGGGAGGACGGCGCCTGGGTCCGCGAGGCCGCGCTCGCCCATGCCGCGAAGCGCCGCGCCCGCGCCGCCGCCGCGGCGAAGACGGCGGCGGAATAGGCCCATGCCCCTCGCCCAGTTCAACATCGCCCGCGGGCGCTGGCCGAAGGGCGACCCGAGGATGCGCGAATTCGAGGAGAACGTGCCGCGAATGAACGCGCTGGCGAAACGGAGCCCAGGCTTCCTCTGGCTCCTCGACCACCGCGCCACGATCCTCGACGATCCGCAGATGACATGGACGCTCTCCCTCTGGGAAAGCCCGGAGGCGCTGGCCGCCTTCGCCTTCAACACCGTCCACCGCCGCTTCTTCCGCCGGAAGGCGGAGTGGTTCGAGGCCATCGACCACGCCTGGTTCATCCTCTGGCCCATAGAGCCCGGCCGCCTGCCGACGCTGGAGGAGGCGCTGGCGAAGAAGGCGAAGCTGGACGCGGAGGGGCCGTCCGACGAGGTTTTCGGCTGGGAGCGGTTCCCGCATCTCGCCGCCGCACGGGAGAGAGCCGCATGAGCGCCGAAACGCCCCTCTGGGAAGTGTTCATCCGCCCGCGGAACGGGCTTTCCCACCGCCATGTCGGCTCCGTCCACGCGGCGGACGAGGTTCTGGCGATTCAGGCGGCGAGGGACGTCTACACCCGCCGCGGCGAAGGCCTCTCCATCTGGGTCGTCCCCTCCGCCGCGATCACCGCCTCCGATCCGGACGCGAAGGGCGAGATGTTCGAGCCGGCGGAGAGCAAGATCTACCGCCACCCGACCTTCTACGACATCCCCGATGAAGTCGGGCATATGTGATGAGCACGCGCGACACGCTCTTCCAACTCCTGATCCGCCTCGCCGACGATCACCTGATCCTCGGCCACCGGCTCTCCGAATGGTGCGGCCATGCGCCGATCCTCGAGGAGGATCTCGCCCTCGCCAATATGGGGCTCGATTGCATCGGCCAGGCCCGCGCCCTCTACGCCCTCGCCGCCGAACGCGAGGGGAAGGGGCGGAGCGAGGACGATCTCGCCTATCTCCGGGAGGAGCGGGGCTTCCGCAACCTCCTCCTCGTCGAGCGGCCCAACCGCGACTTCGCGCAGACGATGCTGCGGCAGCTCTATTTCGCGGCCTTCATGAAGCCATGGTGGGCCGCAGCGTCGCAATCGGCGGACGCCGACCTCGCCGCCCTCGCCGCCCGGGCGGAGAAAGAGGCCGCCTACCACCTCCGCCACGCGGCGGAGTGGACGATCCGCCTCGGCGACGGGACGGAGGAGAGCGCCCGGCGGATGCGCGACGCCGTGGAGGAACTCCACCCCTACACGCCCGAGCTTTTCGAGGCGGACGAGACAACGATGGCGCTCGCCGCCGCCGGCCTCGCCCCTGATCCCGCGGCGCTCCGCCCAGAATGGGAGGCGACCATCGCCCGCGTCTTCGCGGAAGCCGGGCTCACGGCGCCGGAAATCCGCTACCCCCTCACCGGCGGCCGCCGCGGCCTCCACACGGAGGCGCTCGGCCACCTGCTCGCGCCGATGCAATATCTTCGCCGCGCGCATCCGGGCGCGACATGGTGAAGACGGCGGACCTTGCGGAGGCGCGCGCCTGGGCCGCCGCGGCGGCGACGCCGGACCCGGAGATACCGCCCCTCACCGTCGCTGATCTCGGCATCCTCCGCAGCGTGAAGGTGGAGGGCCGGCGGGCGACGGCCCGCGTCTCGCCGACCTATACCGGCTGCCCCGCCGTCCTCGCCATCGAGTTCGACATCGCGCGCCGGCTCCGCGAGGCGGGGTTCGAGCCGGTGATCGAACGCGCCCTCGCCCCCGCCTGGACGACGGACTGGATCACGCAAGAGGGCCGCGAAAAGCTCCGCGCCGCGGGCATCGCGCCGCCCACGGCCGCCGCGGGCAAGGCCGCGCTCCTCGGCGCCCCGCCGCCCGCCTGCCCGCGCTGCGGCTCGGAAGAGACGGAGCGGCTCTCCGAATTCGGCTCGACCGCCTGCAAGAGCCTCTGGCGCTGCGAAACCTGCCGGGAGCCTTTCGACCACTTCAAATGTCATTGAGGAGAGCATGGCCGCGCCCCGCTTCCACCGCCTGACGCTCGCCTTTGTCCGCCCCGAAACGGCGGAGGCCGTGGCGCTCCGCTTTGCGGTGCCTGACGCGCTGCGGGAGGCCTACGCCTTCACCCCCGGCCAGTATCTGACACTTCGGGCCGAGATCGGCGGGCAAGACGTGCGGCGCTCCTATTCCATCTCCTCCCCGCTCGGCGCGCCCTTCCTCGAGGTCGGCGTGAAGCGGATCGAGGGCGGCGCCTTCTCCGGCTTCGCGCAAGGCCTGAAGGCGGGCGACGCGCTCGACGTGATGACGCCGCAGGGCCGCTTCGTCGCCCCCGTGGGCGGGCGGCACGACTACCTCCTCCTCGCCGCGGGCTCCGGCGTCACGCCGATGGTCTCCATCGCCCGCTCCGTGCTGGAGGGCGAGCCCGAGAGCCGCGTGACTCTCCTCTACGCCAACCGGGCGACCGACACGGTGATGTTCCGCGAAGCCTTCGAGGACATGAAGGACCGGTTCCTCACCCGCTTCCGCATCACCCATGTGATGGACGAGGAGGCGCAGGATTTCGAACTCTTCAACGGCCGGCTGGACGGGGAGAAGCTCGCCACGATGGCGACCCGCGGCCTGATAGACCCGGCCGCCTTCGACGCCGTCTTCGTCTGCGGCCCGCAGCCGATGATCCGCGCCGCGACGGAGGCGCTCCTCGCGCTCGGCGTCGAGGAGGCGCGCATCCGGCACGAGCTCTTCACGCCCGAGGGCGCCCCCCCGGTCGCCTCCGCCGCCGCGAAGCCCCGCGCCGCCGCCGCCGCGCGAATCGAGGTCGTGCTGGACGGCTCGCGCCGCGGCTTCGGCATCGACCCGGGGGCGGAGACGGTGCTGGAGGCCGCGCATCGGGCCGGGCTGGAGCTTCCCTATTCCTGCGCCGGCGGCATGTGCTGCACCTGCCGCTGCAAGGTGGTGGAGGGGGACGCGGCGATGGACGTCAACTATTCGCTTGAGCCGTGGGAGATCGAGGCGGGCTACACGCTCGCCTGCCAGACCCGCCCGAAAGGCGCGCGGCTGGTGCTGGATTTCGACGCCGCCTGATTCGAAGAATCAACCACAAGCCATTGCTGCATCGCAACATTCCGCCGCGCAGGCGCCGCGGCGCTTTCGAAATTCCGCCAAATTTCGCGATTTCTCGTCAAGCGCGGCGATCTTGATTGACAGGCCGCCGCCAAGGCCCCTTAACCTGACGTCACAAAATCAAGAGGGTGCGACGAAGCGCCCGGATCGATCAACACGGGAGCTGACGCATGACAATGTCTCTGTCCATGAAACTCGGGGCCGCGGCCGCCTTCACCGCGCTCGCGGTGTCTTTCGCGCCGGTCGAGGTCGACGCGCAGGAGCGCGTCCGCTGGCGGCTGCACTCGGGCTACGGCACCAACCTCGCGGTGCTTGGCCGCGTGCCGGGCTACATCGCCGAACAGGTCGGCAAGATGTCCGGCGGCAAGTTCGACATCAAGGTGTTCGAGCCCGGCGCGCTCGTCGGCGCCAACGCCTATTATGACCCGGTCGGGCAGGGCGCGTTCGAGATGGCCTACGGGACGCCCGGCTATCACCAGGGCCGGAACTCCGTCTACAACCTCTTCTCGTCCTGGCCCTTCGGCCCCGGCGTCGGCCCCTATCTCGCCTGGTTCAAGTATGGCGGCGGGCTGGAGCTGGCGCGTGAGCTCTACGCGAAGGACAACATCATGTTCTTCATGTGCGGGATGATCCCGCCGGAGACCTCGGGCTGGTTCCGCGAGCCGATCGAGAGCCTCGATCAGCTGAGGGGCCTGAAGATGCGCTTCTTCGGCATGGGCGCCCTCGTGATGCAGAAGTTCGGCGTCTCGACGCAGCTCCTCGCCGCCGGCGACATCTACCCGGCGCTCGAGCTCGGCACGATCGACGCGACCGAGTTCTCCATGCCGGCCATCGACCGCTCGCTCGGCTTCTACCAGATCGCGAAGTACAACTACTTCCCCGGCTGGCACCAGCAGGCGACCACGAACGAAATCCTGATCAACATGGATGCGTGGAACTCCCTGCCGGACGAGTACAAGGCGATGTTCGAGACGGCGTGCGACGCCAACATCGCCATCGAGTTCGCCGACGGCGAGAACCTCCAGTACCAGGCGATGCTCGACAACGAGAAGGACGGCGTCACGAACATGACGTGGTCGCCGGAAGTCCTCGAAGCGCTGGAAGCGGCGTGGAACGAGGTCAACGCCGAGGAAATCGCCAAGAACCCGGAATACGCCCGGGTCTGGGAGAGCTGGTCCAAGTTCTACGAGGGCTACAAGGTCTGGGGCGAGCGCGGCTACCTGAAGTAACACCGCAGTCTCTTCATCGAGTGAACGCCGGCGCGACCTGTCGCGCCGGCGTCTTGGCCTCACCGCGCGGCCTTGGCCGATAGGAACCTGAAATGAACGGTATGCTGAAGATCGCCGATGGGCTCGATTCGCTCGTGCGTCGGATCGGGATGGGCTTCGCCTGGCTCGTGGTGCCGCTGATCCTCATCATCGTCTTCGACGTGGTCACGCGAAAGATCGACTACACGAGGCTGATGTTTTCGGACTTCACGCAGCAATCGGGATATTCTGTGTCCACCATCCTTCAGGACATGCAATGGCACCTGCACGGGGCCATCCTCCTGATGAGCTTCGGTCTCGGCTACCTCGCCAACGCGCATGTCCGCGTCGACGTCTTCCGGGAGCTTACGCCGCGGCGGACCCAGGCGCGGATGGAGTTCTGGGGCCTCCTGCTGCTGGCGCTGCCGTCGTTGCTCATCCTGATCTGGTACTCCTTCGTGCTCTGGAGCATTTCCTACGCCGCCAACGAAGGGTCGGAGTCGATGACCGGCGTAAGCTACCGCTGGGTTATCAAGTTCTTCCTGCCCATCGGCTTCATCGTTCTTCTGGCGGCTGTCGCCGTCACCCTGATCCGCCTCCACGCCTATCTGCGGGGCACCGATCAGGAGGCGCAGGACGCGCTCGACCGGCTCGAAATATTCGCTGACGACAATGCAGCCCTGGAGGCGGCGCGCCTCGAGGCGGAGCGGGCCCTGCAGGCCGAGGCCGAAGCGGCAAAGAAGGGGCGCTGAGACATGGAATTCCTCGCAGACCTCTGGGAACCGATCTACGACCACCTCTACGTCTATATCGGCGCCTACATGTTCGTAGCGCTGGCGCTGATGCTCTTCACCGGCTTCCCGGTGGCCTTCGCGCTCTGCGGCGTGGCGACAGGCTTCGCGCTCTGGTCGATCTATCTCGACATTCTTGACTGGCCGGTCTTCTACCAGGTCGTCCAGAAGGTCTGGGGGGACAGCGGCTCGGGCGCCGTCCACAACTCCATCCTTGTCGCGATCCCGTGCTTCGTCTTCATGGGCACGATGCTGGAGAAGTCGCGCGTGGCGGAGGACCTGCTGCACATCCTCCAGGTCATGCTGCGCCGGATTCCGGGCGGGCTCGCGCTCTCGGTCACGCTGATGGGCACGATCATGGCGGCGACGACCGGCATCATCGGCGCCTCCGTCGTGATGATCACCCTGCTCGCGCTGCCGACGATGCTCGCCCGCGGCTATTCCCCGGCGCTCGCGACCGGCACCATCGCCGCCTCCTCGACGCTGGGCATTCTGATCCCGCCCTCGATCATGCTGGTGCTGATGGCCAACCTGCTGGCCGTGTCGGTCGGCAACCTCTTCATCGGGGCGATCCTGCCGGGCCTTATGCTCTCCGGCCTCTACTTCGCCTACATCATGACCGTCGCGGCGCTGAAGCCGTCCATCGCGCCTGCGATCAAGCAGTCGGAAATCGACATGGCGCCGACGGGGCGGGGCAACCTCCTGCTCTTTCTCGGCATCTCGGCTCTCGCGATCTTCATCGCCTTCGAGGCGGAGTTCCTGCACGTCTATGACGCCTTCAACTGGCCGCTCCTCGCCTTCCTCGCCGTCTTCGTCGCGGCGATGCTGATCGGGAAGCGGGAGGGGAACACCCTCCTCGGCGGCATCCTGAAGGGGTTCGTGCCGCCGATCTTCCTGATCGTGATGGTTCTCGGCTCGATCTTCGCCGGCTGGGCGACGCCGACGGAGGCCGCCGGCGTCGGCGCCTTCGGCGCGATGATCCTCGCCTTCATCAACGGCTCGCTGACGATGGAAGTCATGCGCGCCGTCGTCCACCGCACCGCGCTGACGACCGCCCTCATCTTCTTCATCTTCGTCGGCGCGACGGCCTTCGCCACCGTCTTCCGCAACGTCTATGGCGAGGATCTGATCATCGAGCTCATCGAGTGGCTGGACCTTGCGCCCTGGCCTCTCCTCTTCGTGCTGATGGGCGCGATCTTCCTGATGGGCTTCTTCTTCGACTTCCTGGAGATCACGCTCATCATCCTTCCGGTCTTCGCGCCGGTGATCAAGCTGCTCGCCCCGGCCTTCGCCGGCCATCTCGGCTACGCGGACCCGACGAACGCCGCACAACTGGCGGAAGTGCAGGCGCAAGTGATCTACTGGTTCGCGATCCTCGTGGCCGTGAACCTGCAGACGAGCTTCCTCACGCCACCCTTCGGCTTCGCCCTCTTCTACATGAAGGGGGTGGCTCCGAAGACGGTGAAGATGCAGGAAATCTATGCCGGCATCATCCCGTTCGTGATCCTGCAGCTGATCGGACTCGGGCTTGTGCTTGAATTCCCGGGCCTTGCGCTATGGCTGCCATCGCTCGTCTTCGAATGACGGCGTGAAGCGGTTTCCGTTCCGGCCCGGACGGCCGGAACGGAAACCATGTCAGGGAAGCGTTCCGCCCGGGCCGGTGATCGGCCCGGGCGGAATGCGTTTCAGCCGAGCACGGCGGTCGCCTGCACCTCGATGCGCATGCCGGGCGCGACCAGCCCGGCGACGATCAGCGTCGCGCGGTTCGGCCAGGGGGGAGAGAAGACGCGCCGCCACGCCTCATCCACCGGCGCCATGTCCGCGATGTCGAGGATGTAGACCGTCGCCTGCACGACGCTCTCCGCCGTCCCGCCCGCCGCCTCGACCGCCCGGACGAGATTGGCGAGCGTCAGCGCCGCCTGTTCCTCGATCCCGGCCTGAAGGATCTTCCCCTCGGGCGTCACCGGCCCATGCGTCGTGTAGAGCGCGCCCCCCGCACGAATCGCCCACGAGAAGGGCTGCCCGAAATCAGGCAGGCCGCACGCGATTTCCTCCTTCATCGCCCTCACCTCCAGACATGGCCGAAGACGAGCCCGAAGGCCCCCGGCGCGATGCGCGCGTTCCCCCGCCGCGCCCCGCGGAGCCAGAGCCGCCCGTGCACCTCCGCGCCCGCAAAATCCGCCTCCGCCGCAAGCGCCGCATCCTGCAGCCAGAGCCCGCCGAGCCATTCCGCGCCGGAGAAATCCGCCGCGCCCGCGAAAGCCGCCGCCTCGAAGGAGACGTTGCCATAGGCGACCGAGCGGGCGAAGGACGCCGCGCCGCCGAACCGCGCCCGGTCGAAGCGCCCGATGCCGCGGAACTCCGCGCCAGAGAAATCCGCCCCGGCGGCGAAGGCCGCATCCTCGAAGCGCGCGTCCACCATGAAGGAAGCGCCGGAAAAATCCGCCCCCGCCTCGAACCGCGCCCCGGCGAAGACCGAAACGCCGTCGAACCGCGCGCCCCGCGCCTTCACCGGCCCCGCGAAGACCGCGCCCGAAAGGTCGAACCCGGTCAACGCCAGCCCCGAAAGGTCCGGCGCCCCCTCGATCCGCGCGCCGCGAAGCTCCGCGCAATCGCCATGCCGCCAGGGCCGGGCGAGCGCCTCGCGGAGCGCGTCCGGCGTCACGCCGCTTCCCCGAGCCTGCCTTCCGCCAGCGCGATCGCCTCCTCCGCCCAGGGGAAGGCGAGGTCCTCGGCGAGGTCGGGGCCGGAGGCGTCATGCGCCACCCGCTCGCCGATCTGCGCCGCGCCATGCGCGATCATCAGCGCGGCGAGCGTCTTGCCGCCGCCGTTGAACGTCTCGTGATACTCGCTGTCGCCGAGGCCGAAGATCGCGAAATGGATGCCCTTGAGGTCCGGCCTCTCCGCCGCCATCCGCGCCGCGAAGGGCTGCGCCGAGGCCGGAAGCTCGCCGTCGCCATAGGTCGAAGTGATGAGGAGATAGAGCGCGTCGGGCTCGAACTCCCCCGGCGCATGGTCCGAGAGGTTGCGGCAGGAGACGTCATGCGCGCCGCCGATCTCCGCCGCCACATCCTCGGCCAGCATCTCGGCGTTGCCCGTCTCCGTCCCGTAGAGCACGACGATCTTCATGGCGAAACCTCCTCTCCGGCCGCGAGCGCGCGCATCGCCCCCCGGTCCCCGATCTTCGCGCGGCAACGCCCCGAAGGGGCGGCCGCGCGCTCCGCGGCGTCGATCCGCCGCCAACCTTCGTAATCCACCGCGCCCGGCGGCGGCGGCGGCGCGGCGCGGCCCGGGCCGAGATCGGCGAGGAGCTGCGCCGCGACCTCCTGCGCCTCCGCCCGGTTCTCCGGGATCGTGCCGCGCGGCCCCCGCCTAAACCAGCCCGCGGCGTAGAGCCCGGGCGCGAGCCGCCCCCGCCCCGCATCCTCGGCCCCCGCGCGCAGCGCATCGCGGCCAAGGTTATCCCCCGCCTCGAAGCCGATGGCCGTCACCACCGCATCGCATCCGATTACCTCGCCCGAAGCGAGCCGGAGGGCGGCGACGCGCCCCTCCCCCTCGATCGCGGCGGGAACGGCGCCGAACCGGAAGACAAGCCGCTTCGGCCCCGCCCCCCGCCCCGCGACCGCGCGGAGCGCCTCCGCCGCCGGCCCCTCGCCCTCCGCCTCCGCCTCGATGCGGAGGCCGGCGAGCCGCCCCAGCTCCTTCACCATCACCGCGTCGAACTTCGCCGACGAGGCCGGCCCGCGGGCGAGGAGCGTGATCTCCTCCACGCCCCCCGCCGCGATCCACCCCGCGGCGCGGGCCGAAAGGTCCGAGCCCTCCAGCTCCTCCGGCCCCTTGGCCAACAGCCGCACTATGTCGATGGCCACATTCCCCGCCCCGACCACCGCCACGCGGCGCCCGAGCGGGCCGGGCTCCGCCGCGTCCGGATGATCGTTCAGGAAGCGCGTCACCGCGCCCGACCCCATCACACCCGGAAGGTCCTCCCCCGGAACGCCCAGCCGCCGGTCCTCCGAAAGCCCGGCGGTCAGCGCCACGGCGTCATAGCGCGCCCGCAGCGCGTCCAGCCCGATATCCCGCCCGATCTCCACATCGCCGAAGAACCGCGCGCCCTGCCGCTCGAAGAGCCGCTCGAACTGCCGGATGATCGCCTTCGTCCCCTGATGGTCCGCCGCCACGCCATAGCGGACGAGGCCATAGGGAACCGGCAGCCGGTCATAGAGGTCGACGCAGAGATCGGGCCGCGCCTTCAGCAATGCCTGCGCGAGGAAGCAACCCGATGGCCCGGCCCCGACGATGGCGACCGCCCCGCTCACAGCCGCGCCCATGGCAGGGGCGCGCCGGAAAGGTCGGCGTAGATCGCCTTCTGCGCCATGTACGCGAGCATCCCCGCCCGCCCCTTCTCCCGCCCCATGCCGCTCTCCTTCTCCCCGCCGAACGGGGTGGAGATGGAGAACTGCTTGTAGGTGTTGATCCAGACCGTGCCGGTCCTGAGCGCCCGCGCCACGCGCCAGGCCTTCGGGAAGTCCCGCGTCCATATCCCAGCCGCGAGCCCGTATTCGCTGTCATTCCCGAGCGCGACCACGTCCGCCTCGTCCTCGAACGGTATCACGACGAGAACGGGGCCGAACACCTCCTCCCGGCAGATCCGCGCCTCGTTCGTCAAGCCCGAAAGGATCGTCGGGAGGTAATAGGCCCCAGCCTCGAACTCCGCCCCTTCCGGCGCCGCCCCGCCGCAAAGCAGCGTCGCGCCCTCCGCCAGCGCGGCGGAGACCATCGCCGCCACCCCGTCCCGATGCTCACGCCGCACCATCGGCGCGACCTGCGTCTCCGGGTCGAACGGATGGCCGACCTTCAGCCGCTTCGTCGCCTCCACCAGCCGCCCGACGAACTCGTCGAAGACCGAGCGCTGAACGAAGAGCCGCGCCCCCGCGATGCAGCTCTGCCCGGTGGAGGAAAAGACGCCGAACATCACCCCCGCCAGCGCCTGCTCGATATCCGCATCCTCGAACACGATGGTGGGGGACTTGCCGCCAAGCTCGAGGCTGACCGGCATCAGCTTCTCCGCCGCCTTCCGCGCCAGCGCCCGGCCCGTCTCCGTCCCGCCGGTGAAGGAGACGCGGGCGATGTCCGGATGGGTCACCAGCAGGTCGCCGATCTC
>JAUIDE010000186.1 GCA_030429105.1 Alphaproteobacteria bacterium | reverse complement strand
AAACGCCGTCTTGAACGCGTCGAAGGCGGCCGCGATGCCTTCCCAGTTCTGGTAGATGAACGCGCCGGCGAGGCCGATGCCGACGAGCACGGCGCCGATGCCGGTGCCGATGAGGGCGACCTTGAGGAGCTTGATCGCGTTCGTGACGAGCGCGAGCGGATTGAGGAGGCCGAGGATCGCAAGGCCCGCGCGGGCCGCAGGCGCCGCGATCGAGAGCAGGGTCCCGTAGAGGAAGCGTCCGCCGAAGGCCGCGCCGAGCGAGGCGAGACGGAAGGCGACGAGCCCCGCGACGCCGGCGGTAATCGTCGTTGTCAGCTGCGGATAGGCTTCCGCGAGCCGGGCGACGGGAGTGACCATCTTCGAGAAGGCTTGGAGGGCTGCGGTCAGCGCCGGCAGGAGCGCCGTCCCGATCGCGATGTTGAGCCCTTCGACAGCCGATTGAAACTTGAGAAGCTCTCCGCTGAACCCCTCCATGCGGGCCGCGGCCTGATCCGCCGCGCTGGCCTGCGCGATCGCAGCGTCGAGCCGTTCAATTCCCTCGGCCCCCGCCTCCGCGAGGCCGATCGCCGTTCGCATTGCGTCGCTGCCGAATATCGTCGCCAGCGCGTCGTTTTTCGCTTCTTCCGAAAGTCCCGAGAGGCCGTCTTGCAGCTCCTGCGCGATCGCCGCCATCGACTTCATCGAGCCGTCGGCGTTGAAGAACTCGAGGCCGAGGTCCTTCATCGCGCCTTCGGCGGCAGCCGACTTCGGAACGAGCGTGGTCAGGAACGTCTTGAACGAGGTGCCCGCGTCCGAGCCGCTCGCGAACATCGACGACGTCGCCGCGATCGCCGCATTGAAGTCGGAGAACTCGATCCCCAAGCCGCCGGCGACGCCGCCGGCCTGCGCGAGCGCGAGGCGGTAGTCGTCGATGCCGAACTTCGATTGCAGCAGGACGCCGGAGATGCCGTCGACGACGCCCGAAAGCTCGTCAGCGCCCTTGCCGAATTGCAGCATGACGTCGGTCGCGATGTCGCCGGCATTGGCGAGATCGGTCCCGGTCGCGGCGGCGAGGCTGAGTGAGGCTTCGAGCGCGCCGCCCAGGATTTGCGAAGCCGACAGGCCGTTCTTTGCCAGCGTCTCGATCGCGTCCGCGGCCTGGATCGCCGAGAACGAAGTCGTCGCGCCCATGTCCCGCGCAGCCTGGGCAAGCGCCGCCATCTCGTCGTCGCTCGCGGTAAGCGATGCGCCGACGCGACCCATCGCCGCCTCGAAGCTCGCCGCCGCGTCGATCGGCGCGCGAAGGGCGCGTGTCAGCGCATAAGCGACGCCGGCGGCGTCGACCATCTGGCCGCGAAGCTCGCCCATCCGCGCGCGATTGCGCTCGCCAGCGCGGTCGATCGCGTTCGGGACGTCGCGGATTGCAGACGCGATCCGCCGCGCCGGGTCCGTGACCCGATCGACCAGCGTGACGATCAGCTGCGAGGTCAGCGAGGCCATGCGTCACCCCTCATTGCGGTCGCGACGCGCGCGCAATCCGTTGAGCCTCGTCGTGCCATGCGAGGAGGCCGGACCATCGTTCGCGGCGCAGGTCCGCGAGCGATGTGTTCAGGACATGAGCGACTTCGGCGGCGTAGGCTCGCCAGTGAGGCCAGGCGCGTCCTCCTGCGTCATCTGCTCGACGAAAGGGGCGATCGCATCCGAGACGCGCCGGACGTCGGAGGCGCGCATCTTGCGCAGGGCCTCGATCGGCAGGCCCGTATCGACGGCGAGCAGCGCCAGCAGGCAGGTGACTTCGGGACGGCCGATCTTGCGCGCGTTCTCGAAGGCCTCGATCGCGCCGATCGTCGGCTCGTCAATCGTGATCGTCTCGATCCGCTGGTTCGCGTGATCGATCGGGCGGGACAGGGTAACAGTCGCCATTTGTGTCGTGCCTCCAGATGTCTGTCATGTCGCGCGCGGACGCTCCCCGCCCGCGCGCCGGGGATGGGCGCAGATCACGTCCCGGGGATGCGCAGGATGCGGCGCTCGTCGCCGTTCTCGGACGTGCCGTTGACCCGGTATTCCTGCGTGAAGAAGTCGAAGTAGAACTTCTCGGCTTCGTCGAAATGCAGCTCGTAGTGCATGATCTCGTCGAGCATGTAGTCGTGGCCGGTGAACTCGCCGCGCTGGAATGCCTCGATCTCGATCTTGGCGAGCCGCGCCTCCATGACCGCCTTCGCCT
Source organism: Alphaproteobacteria bacterium (assembly GCA_030429105.1). Classification (GTDB taxonomy): domain Bacteria; phylum Pseudomonadota; class Alphaproteobacteria; order Rhodobacterales; family Rhodobacteraceae; genus Pikeienuella. Next base: position 353 of record JAUIDE010000186.1, on the reverse strand, counting down.
CGATGGCGCGGTTCGTCCGCTTGTCGCGGATGACGCCGTAGGCCGTGTAGCGGTGGCGCTGGCGTGTGCCGAGGCCGAACTGGATCAGCAGGTCGGGGTCCCAGCCGCGCAGCTTGAAGGTCGCTTCGAGCGCGGCGATGCCGACGCCGACCTTGATGCCGACGATCGAGCCGCCGGCGTGGTGCTCCTGGAACTGCTCCTCCAGGGTGGGGAGCTTCAATTCGGAAAGCGAGAGGTGCTTCGAGCGGGTGGGATCGTCGTCGCCGCAAAACAGGTTTGCGGCTTCCATCACGTAGAGCGTGGACATTCGGGGCTCCTGGGATCGGATGGGCGGGGGAGGCGCGCGGGCGTGT
>JAUIDE010000106.1 GCA_030429105.1 Alphaproteobacteria bacterium | reverse complement strand
CCCCGCCCGCGCCGTCCCGTCCGCCGTCGTGAAGTTCGCCGTGAAGGCGCTGGGCGCGGGCTGGGAGAGACGCACCTCGAACACCGCGAAGGTCTGCCCCGAATTCCCCTCCGTCAGCACCGGGTCGGAGACGAAGAGCGCGAGGTTCGGCCCCGTCCCGTCATTGTCGAGGATCACGCCCTGCGCCCGGAGCACCGGCGTGCCGCCGCCGAAGACGGCGCCCGCGGCGCCGAACAGCTCCAGCGTCACATGCTCGTCGCGCTCGTCCAGATTGTCCGACTCAACCTCGATGAAGATGTCGCGGCTGGTCTCGCCCGGCGCGAAGGTGAGAACGCCGTTGTTGCGCGAAGAGGTCGAGTCGAAGCGCAGGTCAGCTTCCGAGGCGGTTCCCGAAAGCAGCGTCCTGAAGTTGACCGAAATGGCGTTCAGCGACGGCTCGGAGAGCGTGACGGTGAAACGGAGGGACAGGCCGAAGGCTTCGTCCGTCGCCGCGCTGGCGACGGAGATCTCCGGCAGGGGCGAGCCGTCGGTGTCGAGGATCGTCGCCTCGCCGACCGCGCCGAGAGCGCCGATGGAGGGGTTCGCCGGCGGCGTGACGACTAGGGAGAAGATCTCCGCCGCCTCCGCGACCGCATCGCCGATCACCGGCACCGAGACGGAGGCGACTGCCTGCCCAGCGGCGAAGCTCAGCGTCCCGCTCGTCGCGACATAATCCGTCCCCGCCCGCGCCGTCCCGTCCGCCGTCGTGAAGCTCACGGCGAAGCTGGTCAGGGCGGGCTGGGAGAGCCGCACCTCGAACACCGCGACTTTCTGGCCGGAATCCCCCTCCGTCAGGACCGGGTCCGATACGAAGAGAGCCAGGTTCGGCCCGGTCCCGTCATTGTCGAGGATCACGCCGATCGCCCGGAGCACCGGCTCGCCATTGAAGAAATCTGCGCCTGTCGGATTGAAGAGTTCCACGAGGAAATGCTCGTCAAGCTCGTCAAAACTCTCCGATTCCGTGTCGATAAAGATCGGCAGAGTGATCTGACCCGGCGCAAACGTAAGAACGCCATTGTTCCGCGACGAGGTCGATTCAAACCTCAAGTCGAATTCCGAGGCGGTCTGCCGAAGCAAGGTCCGGAAACTGACAGTCACGGCGTCGAGGAGCGGCTCCGACAAAGTGACATCGAACCGAACCAACGAGCCGAACCCCTCGACGGCCGACCCGCCCGTAATCGAAAACGACGCCATCCTGAAATCCCCTCTCATCAACCAACATTCGAATCGCGTTAATGATTGCTTAATCCAGCCGGCCCCCGTTTCAAAGCGGTTTTCCTCGCCGCTTCACTTGGGGCGTCCGGGTTCCGTGCAATGTCAGGAGCCCCGGTGGGCGCACCACGGGAGAAAATTTCGAAATTTTCGATAAGTTTTGATTTTCAGATACATACCCCCCCTGCGCACTGTGAGCAGCCCCGCGCGCGCGCCTCCCTCAGGCCGCCCGGAGCGCCGCGAGGTCCAGCCGCCGGGTCACCATCGCGAGCCTTCCCGCCGCGTCCCGCGGCCAGTCCGCCTCCGGCCGGTCGCGGTAGAGCTCCACCCCGTTCCCCTCCGGATCGTCGAGATAGAGCGCCTCGGAGACGCCGTGGTCCGAAGCCCCGGTCAGCGGCCAGCCCGCCGCGTCGAGCCGGCGGAGCGCGTCGCCGAGCGCGGCGCGGTCCGGATAGAGGATCGCGGTGTGATAGAGCCCCGTCGTCCCCTCCGGCGGCCGCTTGCCGCCCTTCGACTCCCAGGTGTTCATCCCGATGGCGTGGTGATAACGCCCGTCCGAAAGGAAGGCCGCCTCGTCCCCGATGCGCTGCATGACGGAGAAGCCGAGCACGCCGGAATAGAAGCCGATCATCCGGTCGAGATCCGCAACCCTGAGGTGGACATGGCCGATCCGCGCGCCGGGGGCGACGGGGTTCGGGGCGGGCTGAAGCGGGATCATGGCGGGCGTCTCCTTTGCCGTGCCCCCCTGATATCGCCCGCCGCGGCGCGCCGATAAACCGCCGCGACGGGGCAAGACCGTCTCCGCCCCGGCGCCAATGCGCCGCGCTTGACCGGAGGGCCTTTCCCCCGCATATCGCCGCGCATGACCGACCTTTCCCGCATCCGGAACTTCTCCATCGTCGCCCATATCGACCACGGGAAATCCACCCTGGCCGACCGGCTGATCCAGCTCACGGGCACGGTCGCGGACCGGGAGATGAAGGAGCAGATGCTCGACTCGATGGACATCGAGCGCGAGCGCGGGATCACCATCAAGGCGCAGACGGTGCGGCTCGACTACAAGGCGAAGGACGGGAAGGATTACGTCCTCAACCTCATCGACACGCCCGGCCATGTGGACTTCGCCTATGAGGTCTCCCGCTCCATGCGCGCGGTGGAGGGCTCGCTCCTCGTGGTGGACGCGAGCCAGGGCGTGGAGGCGCAGACCCTCGCCAATGTCTACCAGGCCATCGACGCGAACCATGAGATCGTGCCCGTTCTCAACAAGATCGACCTGCCCGCGGCGGAGCCCGACCGGGTGCGGGAGCAGATCGAGGACGTGATCGGGATCGACGCCTCCGAGGCGGTGCTGATCTCCGCCAAGACCGGGCTCGGCATCGCGGACGTTCTCGAAGCCATCGTCACCCGCCTCCCCGCCCCGAAGGGGGAGCGGGAGGCGCCGTTGAAGGCGATGCTGGTGGACAGCTGGTATGACAGCTATCTCGGCGTCGTCGTCCTCGTCCGCATCGTCGAAGGCGTGCTGAGGAAGGGCGACCGTATCCGCATGATCGGCACGGGCGGAACCTACCCGGTGGAACGGATCGGCGTCTTCCGCCCGGGCATGACGCCGGCGGCGGAGCTCGGGCCGGGGGAACTCGGCTTCCTCACCGCCTCGATCAAGCAGGTGCGGGACACGCGGGTGGGCGACACGATCACCCATGAGAAGAAGCCCTGCGAGAAGGCGCTCCCCGGCTTCAAGCCCTCGCAGCCCGTCGTCTTCTGCGGCCTCTTCCCGGTGGATACGGCGGAGTTCGAGGACCTGCGGGACGCCATCGAGAAGCTGGCGCTGAACGACGCCTCCTTCTCCCACGAGATGGAGACGAGCGCCGCGCTCGGCTTCGGCTTCCGCTGCGGCTTCCTCGGCCTCCTCCATCTCGAGGTGATCCGGGACAGGCTGGAGAGGGAATACGGCATCGACCTCATCACGACCGCCCCCTCCGTCATCTACCAGATCTACAAGACGGACGGGACGGTGATGGAGCTCCACAACCCCGCCGACATGCCGGAGGCGGTGCGGGTGGACCATATCGAGGAGCCGCGCATCAAGGCGACGATCCTCGTGCCCGACGATTACCTCGGCGACGTGCTGAAGCTCTGCCAGGACCGGCGGGGCATCCAGATGGACCTGACCTATGCCGGCTCCCGCGCCATGGTCGTCTATGACCTGCCGCTGAACGAGGTGGTGTTCGACTTCTACGACCGGCTGAAGAGCGTCACCAAGGGCTACGCCAGCTTCGACTACCAGATGATCGGCTACCGGACGGACCATCTGGTGAAGATGCAGATCCTCGTCAACGACGAGCCGGTGGACGCCCTCTCCACCATGGTCCACCGCGACCGGGCGGAGATGCGCGGCCGGGTGATGTGCGAGAAGCTGAAGGAGCTGATCCCCCAGCACATGTTCAAGGTGCCGATCCAGGCGGCCATCGGCGGCCGGATCATCGCCCGCGAGACGATCTCCGCCCTCCGGAAGGACGTGACGGCGAAGTGCTATGGCGGCGATGTGACCCGCAAGCGCAAGCTCCTCGACAAGCAGAAGGCCGGCAAGAAGAAGATGCGCCAGTTCGGCAAGGTGGACATCCCCCAGGAGGCCTTCATCAACGCCCTGAAGATGGACGGGTGAGGGGACGGCGGCGTGGGTGCGCACAGTGCGCAGGGGGGTTATATGACTGATTTCATTGTAATACTGAAAATAGCACGAAAATTGCATGCATGAGCCCGGCCGGTCCCGGCCCTGAGCCGGGACCCCGAGGGGCGGAGCGCCGCCGGAGCCGTTCCGCGCCGCCCCTCGAGGCCCCGGATCGTGTCCGGGGCCTTGCGATTTGTGGTTGGCGGGGGCGGATGGGGTGCGGTAGGCTTTCCGCGAGGGAGGGCCGATGACGAAACTTGCCTGCGAGTTGGATGCTAACATCGCGTATATGCGCCTCCGCCTGCGGTAGGGCTACATCAAAGAAATAGCATTCACGGCTTACTCACAACGCGCAGTGGACATACAATAGATGGTAGCAGTAAAGGATGTATTCGTCGCCGGTGGTATGCCGAAGGTGACATACGTATCTCGGGCATCGTTAAATCTGGAGCGCGACCTACGCCGTGAAATTACGGAGGGCTACAAGGTAATATGCGTGACCGGGCCCACAAAATCGGGAAAGACAGTCCTCACGAGGCACATTCTTGGAGTGGACACCTCAGCGAAAGTTGAAGGTGGCCACGTCAAAAGCTCGGAAGAATTTTGGAGCTTGCTATTGCAAGATCTCCAACTCCCAATCGAGCATAGTATCGCAAACTCAAGTGAAAATAGCGCGTCTTTCAAATGGCTTATCTCTGCCAGCACGAAGCTTTCTGAGGGTGAGACAGTAAAATATAACAACCTAAATAAACAAAGTATCCTGAAATATATGATAAAAAACAATCTTGCACTTGTTGTTGATGACTTTCACTATATGCCGACCGATATTCAGAAAGAAGTTGTGAGAGCTTTGAAGTCGGCGATATTTGACGGACTAACTGCAATACTAATTGCAGTGCCACACAGAGCGTTTGACGCAATCGGTGTTGAGCGCGAAATGGAAGGTAGATTTGCGCACATCGAAATACCATCATGGCGAATAGAAGAACTTAAAGATATCGCAAGGCAGGGTTTCCCAGCACTAAATATGAGAGTCGATCCAAGCTGCATCATGGAATTTGCGAAAGAGTCTAATGGTTCCCCTCTGCTCATGCAGCGTTTTTGTGGTCGGCTTTGCCAAAACTATGACGTTCATGAAAAAATGAGCTATGAAAGAGAGTTCAATCCTTCTGACTCTGTTCGTGTAGAAATCTACGAGGGTGTTGCGAAACAGTTCGGTTTTCCATCGTTCGAGAAGTTGTCGAAGGGGCCCCAGTCCAGAAGCCGCCGAATAGATAGAAATTTAGCTGGCGGAGGTGGCAGTATGGACATATATCAAGCTGTGCTGCGTGCGGTATCCATGACAGGTCCAAAAGAGAAAATTCATTACAATGAAATTAGAGATCAGCTAAAGAGCCTATTGGAGGAACCGAACGTTCCTCAGAAACATGAGGTTTCTGCGGCGCTCGGTCATATGTCAGGGATTGCAAAGGATGGAATTGAGGGCGAACCTGTTCTCGAATGGTCTGACGATTATCTATACATTACCGATCCTTTCTTGATGTTTTACATGAGGTGGATACAGAGAGGCGATGCCGCTAAATGACTTGTCCCTTGTAAACCTCCCCGCGCGGCGCGACCGCCAGAACCAGCACCACCAGCCGCCCCTCCTCGACCCGATAGACGATCCGCCAGTCCCTGACGCGAATCCGCAGAGCGCCGTTCTGGCCTACCAGCCGCTTCGCGCCTGATGGGCGAGGGTCCTGAGCAAGGGCTTCGAGGGCTGAGACGATGCGGGTGCGGAGGCGCGCATCCTTGATCGCCCTCAACGATTTCCGCGCGTTGGTTGTAAATTCGACGGTGAAGGCCACCGCTCAGCCCTTCGCGCCGGCCTCGTCCGCCTTGATCTCCTCCAGAACCTCGGCGAGCGAGTACGTCCTGAACCCGTCCGCCTCCCAGTCCTTCATCGCCTCGTCCGCCATCTTCCCCAGCGCCCGCTCCTCCATCGCCTCGAGAAACGCCGCCTCCTCGACCGAGACCATCACCACGCTCGGCTTCCCGCGCTTCTCGATCACCACCCGCTCCCCGCCATACTGGACGCGGTTGACGATCTCCGCGAATTTCTCGCGGGCTTCGCTGACGGAGATGTGCATTTCGTACATTCCTTACGTTTTGTACAAGATTGCCGCCCGCCGCCGCTTCGTCAACCCGCCCCGCCGCCCCCGCGCAACCCTGCCCTGCGCCCCGCGCTCTGGCGCTCCTGCGCCCTACGCGCTACCTGCACGGGATGCGCCGCTTCTTCTCCTCCCTCGTCGCCCCCTTTTCGGAGGCCGCCGGCGCGCCGCCCCAGAGGTTCGGGCCCTTCATCCGCTGGCTGCTGACGGGCGCCTGGCGCGCGGTCATATACGCCGGGCTCGCGGGCGCGCTCGTGGGCGTGCTGGAGAGCCTCGGCGCGCTCCTGATCGGCGTGGTGATCGACCGGGCGCTGGCGTCGGACCGGGAGGTCTGGCTCGCGGCGGAATGGCCGATGCTGCTCTTCGCGGCGTTCTTCTTCATCGTCCTCCGCCCCGCGGCGATGACGCTTTCCGCCGCGCTCAACTCCATCACGCTCGGCCCCAATCTCTTCCCGCAGATCGTCACGCGGCTGAACCGGCACACGCTCGGCCAGGCGCTGAAATTCTTCGATGACGATTTCGCGGGCCGCATCGCGCAGAAGCAGATCCAGACGGGCACGGCGGTGACCGAGGTGATGCTGGAGATGACGAACTCCATGGCCTTCGCCCTCGCCACCGTCATCGGCGCGATGCTGGTGCTGGCGCAGGTGAACCTCCGGCTCGTCCTCCTCCTCGGGCTCTGGCTCGTCGGGTACTTCTTCCTCATCCGCTGGTATCTGCCGCGCATCCGGGTGCGGGCGCGGGCGCGGGCGGAGGCGCGGGCCCAGGTGACGGGGCGGATCGTCGACACGCTCTCCAACATGGCGGTGGTGAAGCTCTTCGCCCGCTCCGGGCGGGAGGAGACGGGGGCGGAGCAGGCGCTCGCCTCCTTCCGGGAGAAGGCGCTGGATTTCGGCGTCCTCTCCGCCGGCTTCCGCGGCTGGCTGATGCTGCTGGCGGGGACGCTGCCGGTGATCCTCGTCGGCGCCGCGCTCTGGCTCTGGCAGGGCGGGGCGGCGAGCGCGGGGGACATCGCCATCGCCGGGATGCTGTCGACGCGCATCGCGCAGATGTCCGGCTGGATCAGCTTCACCGCCATGGTGATCTTCGCCAATCTCGGCGAGGCGGAGGACGGGATGAAGACCCTCTCGCCGCCGCACCGCATCCGCGACCCCGAGGCGCCGAAGCCGCTCGGGCGCGCGCGGGGCGACATCCGCTTCGAGGACGTGACGATGGCCTATGGCCGCGGAGACCGGGGCGGCGGGCTCGACCGGTTCTCGCTCCATGTCCGGCCGGGGGAGAAGGTGGCGCTCGTCGGCCGCTCCGGCGCGGGGAAGACCACCGCGCTTTCCCTCCTCCTCCGCCTCTATGACGTGGAGGGCGGCCGCGTGACGCTGGACGGGATCGACGTGCGCGACCTCCGGCAGGAGGACCTCAGGCGGCAGATCGCGATGGTCCGGCAGGAGACGGCGATGTTCAACCGCCCGGCGGCGGAGAACATCCTCTATGGCCGCCCCGACGCGACCGAGGCGGAGATGATCGCCGCCGCGCGCGAGGCGGAGGCGCACGACTTCATCCTGAAGCTGGAGGATAATGCGGGCCGCCGCGGCTACGCCGCGCATCTCGGCGAGCGGGGGGTGAAGCTCTCCGGCGGGCAGCGGCAGCGCGTGGCGCTCGCCCGCGCGATCCTGAAGGACGCGCCGGTGCTGGCGCTGGACGAGGCGACCTCCGCGCTCGATTCGGAGGTGGAGGCGGCCATTCAGGAAAGCCTCGACCGATTGATGGAGGGTCGCACGGTGATCGCCATCGCCCACCGGCTCTCCACCATCGCGCGGATGGACCGGATCGTTGTGCTGGAGGGCGGGCGCGTGGCGGAAGAGGGGACGCATGGCCAGCTCCTCGCCCGCGGCGGCCTCTATGCCGGCTTCTGGGACCGGCAATCGGGCGGGTTCATCGGGCTCGAGGCGGCGGAGTGAAAAAAAGCCCCGCCTTTTCGGGGCGGGGCCAGTGCGTCGCCGGACAGGGACAGGCTTCGGGCGACAGGGAACTTCGGGCCGCCCCGGGCGGGGCGGGAATCGGTCAGTCCGCGTAGTGCGGCGTCGCGGCCTCGGCGGCGGCGCGGCGCATCCGGGCGGCGAGACTTTCGAGCTCCGCGGCGCAGGCGCCGAGGAACGGCGTCGTCTCCGGCAGCGCGGCGGCGTTGCGCCGGGCGCGGGCGAGGGCCGCTTCGGTCTCCAGGCAGCTGCGCCCCGCCTCGTCGATGCGGCGTCGCAGTTCGGCCAGCCGGGCGCGGGTGGCGTTGTCGAGCATGAGCTCCTCCTCTACAAGATAGGGTATCGGGCAGGTGTGTGACAACGATATGTTCGGTTTGTGAAGAATCGGTTTCGATTCGCGAACACGGGCGGGAGGGCCGGGTCATGAGCGTTCACCCCACGATCGAAAGGATGCAGGCCGTCGTCGCCTCGGGCGACCATGAGGCGATCGCGGCGCTGCTCGCGCCCGATGTCCGCTTCCTGCCGCCGACCTACTGGGCGGTCTGGGAGGGGCGGGAGGCCGTGGCGGCCGTGCTCGGCCATGTCGGGCATGTGTTCCAGGACTTCCGCTATCGGCGGGTGATGGGCGCGGGGGCGGACTGGGCGCTCGAATTCCAGTGCCGGGTCGGCGACCTCGACGCCGTGGGCGTCGATCTCGTCACGCTCGGGCCGGACGGGTTGATCGAGATCTTCGAGGTGGCGATGCGGCCGCTGAAATCCGTCGCCGCCCTGCGGGAAGCAATGAACGCCCGCGTCTCGACCGACCCGCGCTTCCTGAATTTCCGTCCGAAATCCGCCTGAAGGGTGCGACGAGAGGGCGCCCCGGAGCGCCCGCTCTGCGCTGGACGCGGCGTTCACCGCGCGCTAATTGCCATTGCGATAAGCAAAGGGCGCGCCAGGCGGCGCGCGGCGCGCCGTGTTCCGCCTCCCACGCCCAGAAACGCCGGATGAAACGGCCTGGAAAAGGATGGTAGCCTTGTCAGAAGCCACCGGAACACGCCGCGACTTTCTTTATGTCGCGACCGCCGCCGCCGGCGCGGTCGGCGTCGGAGCCGCGGTCTGGCCCCTCGTGGACCAGATGAACCCGAGCGCGGACGTGCGCGCGCTCGCCTCGATCGAGGTGGACGTTTCGGGCGTCGAGCCCGGCACGCAGATCACCGTGAAATGGCTCGGAAAGCCGGTCTTCATCCGTCGTCGGACGGAGGAGGAGATCGAGGCCGCGCGGGCGACGGCGGTCTCCGAACTTCCCGACCAGGGCTCGGAGAACGCCAACGCGCCGGCCGGATCGGATGCGTCGGACGAGAACCGAACGCTGGACGAGGCGGGCGAGTGGCTCGTCATGATGGGCGTCTGCACCCATCTCGGCTGCGTTCCGCTGGGCGATGCGGGCGATTTCGGCGGCTGGTTCTGCCCCTGCCACGGCTCGCATTATGACACCGCCGGCCGCATCCGGAAGGGCCCGGCCCCGAAGAACCTTCCCGTTCCCGTCGCATCCTTCGTGGATGACGGCGTGATCCGGCTCGGCTGAGGAGACAGACGATGAGCGGCATTCCTCATGAGCATTACGAGCCGAAGAGCGGGTTCGAGAAGTGGCTGGAAAGCCGCCTCCCCATCCTCGGCCTCCTCCATGCGACGCTGACGATCCCGACCCCGAAGAACCTCAACTGGATGTGGATCTGGGGCATCGTCCTCACCTTCTTCCTCGTCGTCCAGATCGTCACGGGCATCACCCTCGTGATGCACTACACGCCGGACGCGGACCTCGCCTTCGCCTCGGTCGAGCACATCATGCGCGACGTGAACGGCGGCTGGCTCCTCCGTTATCTCCATTCCAACGGGGCCTCGATGTTCTTCATCGCGGTCTATTTCCACATCTTCCGCGGCCTCTACTACGGAAGCTACAAGGCCCCGCGCGAGATCACCTGGATCATCGGCATCCTCATCTACCTCGCGATGATGGCGACGGCGTTCATGGGTTACGTGCTGCCCTGGGGCCAGATGTCCTTCTGGGGCGCGACGGTGATCACCGGCCTCTTCGGCGCGCTGCCGCTGGTCGGCGAGCCGATCCAGACCTGGCTGCTGGGCGGCCCGGCGGTGGACAACGCCACGCTGACGCGCTTCTTCTCGCTCCATTACCTCCTGCCCTTCGTGATCGCCGGGCTCGTGATCGTCCACATCTGGGCGTTCCATTCGACCGGCAACAACAACCCGACGGGCGTCGAGGTGCGGCGCGACTCCATCGACATCGCGAAGAAAGACACGGTGCCGTTCTGGCCGTACTATGTGATCAAGGACCTGCTCGCCCTCGTCCTCTTCCTGATCTTCTTCGCCGTGATGGTCTTCTTCATGCCGAACTTCCTCGGCCATCCGGACAACTACATCGAGGCGAACCCGCTGGCGACGCCGGCGCATATCGTGCCCGAATGGTATTTCCTGCCGTTCTACGCGATCCTCCGCGCGATCACCTTCGACATCCTCTTCATCGACGCGAAGCTCGGCGGCGTGCTTCTGATGTTCGGCTCCATCGCGGTCATGGCGCTCGCGCCCTGGCTCGACACCAGCCGCGTCCGCTCGGGCCGCTACCGGCCGATGTTCCGCTGGGCCTTCCTCGTCTTCGTCATCAACTTCTTCGTGCTGATGTGGGCGGGCGGCATGCCGGCGGAGGGGATCGTTCCGCTCGTCTCGCTGCTCGGCACCATCTACTGGTTCGCCTACTTCCTCGTGATCCTGCCGGTGCTCGGCATCACGGAAAAGCCGCTGCCCCAGCCGGCGACGATCGAGGCGGATTTCGACGCGCATTATCCGCCGAAGGCCGGCGGCGCCCCGGCCGGCGCGCAGCCCACGCCGGCGGAATGAGAGAGGACCGGACCATGAATACCAAGCTTCTTCTCTCCGCCGCGCTCGTCGCCCCGCTCGCCTTCGCGGCGCCCGCCTTCGCGGCGGGCGGGGCCGGGCATGTGGAGGACATCGACTTCAGCTTCGAGGGGCCGTTCGGCTCCTTCGACCAAGCCCAGCTGCAGCGCGGCTTCCAGGTCTGGTACGAGGTCTGCTCCGCCTGCCACGGGATCAAGTATGTCTCGATCCGCAGCCTTGGCGACGAGACGGGCCCGGCCTTCCCGGAGGCGCAGCTCAAGGCCATCGCCGAGAATTTCGAGGTGATCGACGAGGAGGGCGAACCGGGCGACTTCCGCACGGCGAAGACCTCCGACAACTTCCCGGCCAATAACGGGGCCGGCGCGCCCGATCTCAGCCTGATGGCGAAGGCGCGGGCGGGCTTCCACGGCCCCGCCGGGCTCGGGATCAACCAGCTGATGAAGGGCATCGGCGGGCCCGAATACATCTACTCCCTCCTGACCGGCTATACCGGCGAGGAGAAGGAGGAGGCGGGGACGATCCTCTACGAGAACACCGCCTTCGGCAGCGGTTACATCTCCATGGCGCCGCCGCTCTATGAGGAGATCATCGAGTATCAGGACGGAACCGAGGCGACGCTGGAGCAGATGTCGGAAGACGTCGCCGCCTTCCTGATGTGGACGGCGGAGCCGAAGATGACGGAGCGCAAGCAGGCCGGCTTCCGCAATATCGGCTTTCTCGTGCTCCTCTTCGTCCTGCTCTATCTGACGAACAAGAAGCTCTGGGCGCCGATCAAGCGCAAGGAATTCTGACGAACCAGCCCCCGGGCTGACTTTGATGGAGCCCTGCCGGAGCGATCCGGCGGGGCTCTTCATTTGCGCTCCCCGCCCCCGCGGCGCATGATCGGGCGAGGCGAGGGAGGAAGCGATGCGGAAAATCCAGGTCCAGGGCGTCCACCACATCACATTGACCGGGGCGGACAGGCAGACCTCCATCGACTTCTGGGAAGGCGTGCTCGGCATGCCCTTCCTCTTCGAGCAGCCCAATCTCGACGATCCGGAGGAGGGGCATCTCTATTTCGATCCGGGCGACGGGCGGCTCATCACGATCTTCACCAACGAGTCGCGAAAGCCCGCGGGGCGGAAGCTCCCCGAAACGCCCGGCGCCGTGCATCACATCGCCTTCGCCGTCAGCCGCTCCGTCTTCGAGCAGGCCGAGGCGCGGCTCGAGGCGCGGGGCGTGGGCCATTCCGGGCGGAAGGACCGCGGCTTCATGGATTCGCTCTATTTCCGCGATCCGCTCGGCCTCCTGATCGAACTCGCCTGCTACCGCTTCGAGCCGCCGGCGGGCGCGACACATGCCGAGGTTCTGATGGAGGCGCACCGGCTCCGCCTCGCGCGGGGGGACCGCGCGATCGCCGACGCGCATCTCGCCGACGCCATCGAACTCATCGTCGCCCGCCGCGCCGACTCCCTCTCCACGGACCGTGAGGCCCGGAATCCGTGGAAGAATTCAACGGATTGAGCGCGCCCGCGCAGTTTATTCGAAGTTCAGGCGTCTTTTTTATTTACGGTTCCTGAATTCAGGAACTCTTAAATTTTCAGGGTTCGTCAATTTACATGAATTAATTTCTGGCGCAGAAGGATGTCATCCCTAAGTATAGTCGCGTGAGCCGGTGTTTCGAAGCTCACGAACGTGAACCCTCCCCGCCGCCGCTGGCGAAGCGCCGGGGCCGAAGCAGAGGAACGCGCCGTGTAGCGGGCCGGGCATGTGAGCCCGAGCCTTGTGTTCAGTAGTGTAAATCTGGGGTGTGTTGAATGAGTGACCTCAACGTCGCAGCCGGCGCGGGCGCCGGGACTGTTCTCGTGTCTTCGCAGGCCGAACTGAATGCGGCGCTCGCCGCGGCGACCGGCGGCGAGACGATCCTTCTCTCCGGCGGAGCCTATGGCGGGCTCAACCTGTTCGGCCGGACCTTCGAGACGCCGGTGACCATCGCCTCCGCCGATGACGACAACCCGGCCGTCTTCACCGGCACGATCACCCTGACGGCCGTGAGCGGGCTCGTCATCGACGGCGTTGACGTCGATGGCGAAGTCCCGCTCAGCGGCGCCGGGGCGCGGATCTCGGTCCGCGGGGGCGGAGACATCACGTTCACGGACATGAACATCTCGGGCACGATCCGCCCCGAGATAGAGGGCGTCGTGGATGAACTCGCCGGCTACCCGACCGAATTCGGCTTCCGGATCGACGGAGCCTCGAATGTCAGCCTCGACCGGCTCGAGATGACCGACTTCGCGAAGGCGATCAGCATCGCGAACAGCCAGGACATCTCCCTGACCCGCTCCGAAATCCACCAGATCCGGAGCGACGGCGTCGCGATGTCGAGCTCCCGCGGCATCCTGATCGAGGAAAACCACTTCCACGACTTCCACCCCCTCATCAAGCCGAAGGGCGCGGGGGACCATCCCGACTTCATCCAGTATTTCGGCGACCGCGGCGGGATCGGCGTTCACGACGTCACGATCCGCGACAACGCCTTCATCCAGGGCGACGGCTATGCGGTGCAG
>JAUIDE010000003.1 GCA_030429105.1 Alphaproteobacteria bacterium | reverse complement strand
GGCGCGTCGTTCTCGCCCGTCACGGTCACGGTCAGCGTCGCCGTGGCGAGGGCGCCGGAGCCGTCGACGATCGTGTAGGAGAAGTTCGTCGCCCGCGTCTCGCCGGCGCCGAGATCCTCGAATGCGCCGCCGGCGTCGAAGACGAGTTCGCCCGTCTCTTCGTCCTCGAAGAGCACGCCCCCCGCCGAGCCCGCTTCGTCGAAACCGGCCAGCGAGATCGTATCGTTCGCATCGGGGTCGAAATCGTTGGCGAGGAGCTCCACGACGACCGCGCCCCCCTCCGGCGCGCCAACGGCGTCGTTCACCGCGACCGGCGCGTCGTTGAGCCCGGTGATGGTGACGGACAGGTTCCGCGTCACGAGCCCGCCATTCCCGTCCGAGACGACGAAGGCGATGGTCTCCTCCGCGGTCTCGCCCTCGGAGAGGAAGTCGAAGGCGCCGCGCGGGTCAAAGGTGACGACGCCGCCCGACGCGCCCTCGGCCTCCGCGCCGCTCGGCAGCTGGAGGAGCCGCGCCTGGATGTCGAGCGCGAACCCGGCGACCGCGCCGAGCATGGGCGTGTCGGAGGCGTCCGGGTCCGCCGCGCCGGAGAGATCGAGAAGATCGATCGTGACCGGCGTGTCTTCGTCCGTCGTCGCGGCGGCGTCGTTCGCCGTCGGCGCGTCGTTCGCGCCGATCACGGTGATCGTCGCGGTCGCGACGGTGGAGCCGCCAGGCGTCGTCAGCCGGTAGGTGAAGGTGACACTCGCCGTCTCCCCCACGGCGAGGGACTGAAACTGCGCCCCGAGCGTGAAGGCGAAGCTCCCGTCGGCCCCGAGGTCGAGCGCGCCGTTCTCCGGGTCGAAGGCGACGAGGGAGAAAACGTCCCCGTCCAGCGCGCCGTCGTTCAGGCTCACATCGCCCGTCAGCGTCGCCGCGTCCTCCGAGACGGAGAAGGAATCCGGCCGCGCCGCGCCGCGCGGGGGCGCGTTCGGGTCCGCCAGGTCGCCGTCGATGAAGAGAAGCAGGTTCTCGATGGAAGTCGCTCGGAGCCCGAACGTCTCGAAGGCGAACTCGCCGCCCCGCCCCGGGTCCCGCCCGGCGGAGAGCAGCGCGAGATAGGCCGCGATCTCCGCCTGCCGGCTTTCCGTGAAATAGGCGCTGGAGAAGCGCAGCACGAGCGTGTCGCGCCCCGCCCCGCCAAAGAGTCGGTCCGCGCCGCCGGCGTCAAAATCGTAGACGAGGAAATCGTCGCCGAGGCCGCCATAGAGAACGTCGTCGCCCGATCCGCCATCCAGCTGGTCCGCGCCGGAGCCGCCCATGATCGTCTCGTTCGCGGCGCCGCCGATGATCGTGTCGTCGCCCAGATCGCCATGAATGACGGGAGAGCCGGAACCGCCCGGCGCGCCCGAGCCGCCGGACACATTGTCCCCGTCCGGCGTGAGCACGACGACCTGAATATCCGAAAGCGACGCCACCTGATTCCCCCCGGTCAAACGCAGGCCGCCCCACGGATCGGCCCACCGGTAAATGATTTCTACCGCATTCGCCTAAAAAAACATGCCGAAATGCACCCTGAACGAGAAAGCGGCGCCGTTTTCGCGGTTAATGCGCACAAAGCCGGCGGCGGGCGTGCGCAAGGTCACAGCGAATGGGCGAGCCGTGGCATTTCAGGCAGCGCATGAGTTGCGAATCACGTTAACGAATCAGAATTCTGTTCACCATGCTTTCCGTGGCGTGTTACCTCCTGCGGTCGAAGCGTCGAAAACGGGGGCGAAATGGCCGGGCGAATGCCGAAACGGGCGCTGATGATCGCCGCAGCCGTCGGCCTCGCCGCTGCGGCCGCGGCGCAGGAGGGCGATCTCCGCGCCCGGCAGGAGGCGCTCTATGACGCGATCCTCGCGGAGCCGGACAATCTCGAGCTGATGTTCGAACATGCGCTGACCTCGGTGGAGCTCCGTGACTACGAGGCGGCGGTCACGACGCTGGAGCGGATGCTGATCTTCAACCCGGAGCTTTCGCGCGCGAAAGTCGAGCTCGGCGCCGCCTATTTCCGCCTCGGCGCCTATGAAAACGCCCGTTATTACTTCGAGGACGTGCTGGCGAACGACGCGCCGCCGCCCGAGGTGGAGCGGCGCATCGGCGCCTTCCTGGACGAGATCGAGAAGCGGACGCAGACCTCCGGCTTCTCCGGAATCGTGAGCGCGGGCGTCGCCTTTTCGACAAACGCAAATCTCGGGCCGCCGGACGCGAACGTGCTCGTCCTCGGCGCGCCCGCCGTGCTGAACCAGGAATTCGTGGAGGCGGATGATGTCGGCTTCCGCGGCGTCGCGCAGGGCCGGCATTTCTACGATCTCGGGCGGCCGAACAACGACGTGTGGCTCACGGACGTTTCGCTCTTCACGCTCAACTATCTTGACGAGTCTCGCGGCGACATCGACAGCGTGACGCTTCTGACCGGCCCGCGCCTCTCCCTCGGCCCGCAGGCCTTCGGCCCGAAGGTCCGCCCGTTCCTTTCGGCCGAGCTCCTCACGTCAGGGAACGAGCTCCTCTATTACGGCGTCGGCATCGGCGCCGACTACACCGATACGGTGAGCGAGGAGGTCAACGTCTTCGCCGGCTTCGAGTCGAAATGGCGCGAATACGACGAGCGAAACGAATTCGACGGGCACAGCCACCGCATCGCCTTCGGCGCAGCCTATTCGCCGGATGCGAACAGCTCCTTTTCCGCCCTCGTCTTCGCGGAGACGGATCAGGCGCGGCGCGACTTCAACACGAATTACGAACTTGGCCTCCGCCTCGGCGCGACCCGGCGCTACGACAGCGGGCTCGACTTCACGGACCGGCTCTGGTCCGTCACCGGCTTCGCCACCGTGACCGGGCGATGGTTCGAGGAGCCGAACACGGCGATCTCGAACAGCACGCGCAGCGATCTCGATCTCCGGGCCGGGATCAGCCATGTCTTCCACCTAACCGGCGGATTCTTCATCCAGGCCGAGGCGGATTATCTCTACCGCGACAGCGACATACCCAATTTCGATATCGAGAACCTCGGCGCCGCCCTTTCGGTCGGCCTGACCTTCTGACCCGGGAGGGACCGACGATGACGACGACATCCCGCCTGCTCGCATCGGTCGCCGCCGCCGCGCTCCTCCTCGGCTCCGCCGGAGGCGCTTCGGCGGAGCGGATCGGCGCCGTCGCCGCCGTCAACAGCGAGGTGATCGGGGACCCGCCGGCGGCCGACCCGCGCGACCTGATCCTCGGGGACGATCTCGTGCTGGAGGAGCGGATCGAAAGCTCGCCGATCGGCACCGGGCAGTTCCTCTTCCTCGACCAGACCGCCCTGACCGTCGCGCCGAACAGCAACATCGTCCTCGACCGCTACATCTACGATCCCGCGACGAAGACCGGCGAGATGGCCATGTCAATGACGCGCGGCGTCCTGCGCTTCGTCGGCGGCCGCATCTCGAAGACGACGGACGCCGTCATCACCACTCCGACCGCGACCATCGGCATCCGCGGCGGCATCTCCATCATCATCGTGGAGGAGGACGGGACGACGCGGGTGATGCACATCGCCGGCGAATACACCCGCCTCACCTCGCTGACCGGGGAAGAGATCGTGATCTCCCGCTCCAACGGCGTCGCGGACGTGTCGATCAACGGCGTCGTGACCTATACCGGCGTGGCCGACCAGATCCTGATCCGGGACACGACCATCGCACTCCTCGGTCGCGGAGAAGCCGGGCAGCGCGTGCGGCCCGAGAATCCGGACGTGATCGAAAGCGGCGTCCCCGGCGTCAATTCCGAGGCGAAGGGGGCGGCGAGCGACGATCCGGTCTCCACCTCCGGCGAGGCGGAGACCGACTTCGGAGACGAGGAGCGGAACACCGAGCGGACCGACGAAGAGGTCACGACTGCAACGGCCCCGACGCCCGGGGAACCCAATCCGCCGCCGCCAACGCTCGTGCTGATCGAGGGGGCGACCGGCTCCGCCAGCCTTGCGGGCGGCTCCGTTCCCGGCCTCACGAGCGGCGGCGAAGGGGCGGAGACCTTCGTCTTCACCCAGATCTTCGAGGGCTCCCGCATCGGCGTGACAGCGGAGGGCGAGACCTTCATCATCCCGACGCCGACCGCGACCGGCTTCTTCGACTTCGGTGCGGCGGACGGCTCCGCGAGCCCGCGCGGAGCCCTGACCGGGCGCGGTTTCTTCAACCGCGCCAACGAGTTCACCTTCGCGGCGTTCGAGACGGCGGGCGGCCAGGCCGGCGCGTTCGTCTCCGGAATCGTCAGCCCCGCCCTGCCCTCCGCCGCGGGGGGAACGACGGTCGCGCGCCTCTACGCCCTTTCCGACGATCTCCTCTCCGGCGCCGCCGCCGCCTTCACCGACCGCGGCGCGCCCTTCGGCGCCGACGGCCGCGGCGACCTCATCCTGATCGGCAATCCTGGCGGCGCGGCGACAGGCGGGAACGCGAAGGCGCTCTACGCCTATCTCGACATCAACGGCGCGGGTGCAAGCCAGACTTCAGGTTTCGGCGTGCTGACCGGGAACGTCTCCGCCTCCGGCAAGAACAACCCGGATTTCGCGGCGACCTTCGAAGGCTCGTTCTATGATGGGAATTCCGTCCGCCGCGTCCGCACGCCCGTGCGCCCCGTCTCGGACGGCGCGGGCGGCACGGCCTTCGGGGCCGGGGCGCGCTTCCTCGCCCTCGGCAATGGCGGCGCCCCCGGCGCGGTCAATCCGGACATGGGGGACGCGACGACCCTCTTCGGCGCGAACCATGTCGCCGACCGCCGGGCGGTCGAGACGGTCGCCGCGGCGGACCGCGCGCCGGTCAACGCCTTCCAGGGCGGGTTCTCGGCGATCAGCGGGTTCGACATCGCCTCGGGCGAAAGTTACTCGGGCCGCTCGTCGGACACGGACGGCGTGTCCCTGCGGCTCTCGCTGGAAGAGAACGGCGGCTCCGCCGTCTTCCGGCTCGACGACGTCTTCGCCGGGGACCCGCAGGCTGACCCGCCGCTCTTCGCCCTCCGCGTAGAGTTCGGACGGGACGAGAAGGCCGCGACGCTGGACGACCGCCGCTTCGCGATGCGCGACGCGACGCCCGACGACGCGCTGGAAGTCTTCCAGTCAGCCAATTTCGCCGATGCCGAGTTCTCCGGCGCGATGGCCTCGGCGGACCTCGCGGGCGACGGCGGGGTCTTCGACGCGGGAACCGACACGACCCCCGAGCACCTCACCTGGGGCTGGTGGGCGGGCGAAGTCCGCGCCGTGGCGAACCAGACCTGCCAGGAATGCGCCCCGCTGGAGACCGACCAGCGCCTCCATCTCGGCGCCTGGATCGCCGGCGACGTGACCGCGAACGCCGCCCTGCCGACGAGCGGCGTCGCGACCTTCGACGGCCACGCGGTCATCTCCGCCGTCGACAACGGCCGCTCCGTGGTGGACGGCGCGCGCTTCGACATGGTGTTCGACTTCGCGGAAGAGGTCGGGACGACGACCTTCACCGGCCTGCTCGGCGCGGATACGACCGTCGCCGTCTCCCGTGGGCAGTTCGGCGGCTTCTCCGGCCTCGGCGACATCACGGTGGGCGGGCGCGACGGCGTGATCGGAGTGGACGGGGCCTTCTTCAACGACCGCGCCGGAAACCCGGCCGCCGCAGCCGGCGGCTCGCTCGGCCTCCGCTCGAACGACGGAACGCTGACAGGCGCCGGAATCTTCGGCGGCGACCGGAGGACCTTCACCGGCGGCGGCTGAGCGGGGCGCTTTTCAGCGGCGCGGCGGCGGCGTAAGCTGCCGCAGCAGCATTGAAAGCGCCCCCATGTCCCTCTCCAAGCCGATCCTCGGCCTCGACCATTCGCCGCAACTCGCCAACCCCGACGCCGCCTCGATCGGCGAATGGATCCGCGCCAACCGGATCGACGAAATCGAATGCGTCACCTCCGACCTTGCGGGCATCGCCCGCGGCAAGGTCATGCCCGCCGGCAAGTTCATCCGCGGCGGGGACGTGCGGCTTCCCGTCTCGATCCTCATCTCGACGATCAACGGCGAATACGCCGACGTCATCCGTCACGATTTCGACACCGACAGCGACCTCACCCTCGTCCCCGACTTTTCCACGGCACGCGCCGTTCCCTGGGCGGCGGACCCGTCGCTCGTCATCATCCACGACCTTGTGGACGGCGAGGGGAGGCCCTCCGGCGCCGCGCCCCGCGCCGTCCTGAAGCGGGTGGTGGACCTTTACGCCGCGAAGGGGCTGAAGCCGGTTGTCGCACCGGAGATCGAGTTCTACCTCACCAAGCAGAATACCGACCCCGATTATCCGCTGGAGCCGCCCGTCGGCCGCTCGGGCCGGCAATCCACCGGCTCACAGGCCTTCTCCGTCTCCGCCGTCGACGAATACGAGCGGGTGATCGAGCATATATACGACTACGCCGAAGCGCAGGGGCTGGAGATCGACACGATCATCCAGGAGGCGGGCGCCGCCCAGCTCGAGATCAACCTCGTCCACGGCGACCCGATCGAGCTCGCGGATCAGGTGTTCCTCTTCAAGCGCCTCATCCGGGAGGCGGCCTACAAATGCGGCTGCTACGCCACCTTCATGGCCAAGCCGATGGAGAACCAGCCCGGCAGCGCCATGCATGTGCACATGTCCGTCGTGGAGGCGGCGACGGGCCGCAACATCTTCTCCGACGAGGCGGGCGGGCCGACGCCGGCCTTCTTCCACTTCATCGGCGGTCAGCAGAAGCACTTCCCCGCCGCGATGGCGATGGCCGCGCCCTATGTGAATTCCTATCGCCGCCTCGTCTCCTACCAGTCCGCCCCGGTGAACCTCGAATGGGGGACGGACAACCGCTCCGTCGGCATCCGCACGCCGAAATCCTCGCCCGCCGCCCGCCGGGTGGAGAACCGGGTGATCGGGTCGGATGCGAACCCCTATCTCGCCATCGCCGGGGCCCTCGCCTGCGGCTGGCTCGGCATGGAGGAGAAGGCGGAGCCGCGGCAGGAGGCGACGGGGGACGCCTACCTGATGAACCGCGACCTGCCCGAGAGCCAACTCGACAGCGTGATCGAACTCGAAAGCTCGAAGCCGCTCGCCTCCGTCCTCGGCGAGGAATTCGTCCGCATCTACTGCGCCGTGAAGCGGGCGGAACACGCCGAGTTCATGCGCGTCATCAGCCCCTGGGAGCGGGAGTTCCTTCTGCTCAACGTCTGATCGCGCAGCTGAAACCTTTCCGGGCCCGCCATCGTTAAGGAGAGACCATCCCAACGAAGGAGGAGCCACCATGCCCAGACTGATCGCCGCGGCCGCAGCCGCCATCGCCCTCGCCGCCGCCGCACAGGCCGACGATCACGCCGGCGTCGTCGCCGCGGATCAGGACGTGTCGAACGGCATCGTCTCGGCCTCGAAGGTCATGGCGCCGAAGAACGGCTGGCTCGTCGTCCACCGCACCGGCGCGGACATGAAGCCCGGCCCGGTCGTCGGCTACGCCCCGCTCCGCGGCGGCAGCAACGAGGATGTCGCCGCGATCCTGACCGAGCCGGTCGCGGCCGGCGACATGCTGATGCTGATGATCCATTCGGAGGACGGCGGCATGAAGACGGGCGTCTTCGAATACAAGCTCGGCGCGAAGGAAGACGGCCCGATCCGCATCGACGACAAGCTGGTGATGGCCGTCATCACCGCGAAATGACCTGAACGCGCCTGATGCGGGGCCGCTCCCTCGGGCGGCCCCTTCGGGCTTCAGCCGATCTCCCGCAGGATCGCCCGCGCCGCCTCCGCCGGGTCGGCCGCCTCCGTCACCGGGCGGCCTACGACGATATGATCCGCCCCTGCGGCGAGCGCCGCCGCCGGCGTCGCGATCCGCTTCTGGTCGCCCGTCGCCGCGCCCGCGGGCCGCACGCCGGGGCAGACGATGAGCCGCCCGGCAGCCTCCGGCAGCGCGCGGATCGCCGCCGCTTCGAGCGGCGAGGCGATCACCCCGTCCGCCCCCGCCTCCAGCGCGCGCCGCGCCCGCTCCAGCACGATGTCGGGAACCGCGCCCGCGCGGATCATCGCCTCGTCGAGGTCACCCCGGTCCGACGAGGTTAGGATGGTGACGGCGAGAATCTTCATCCCCGAAGCCCCCTTCCCCCGCGCCGCGGCGCGCACCACCGAAGGGTCGCCATGCACCGTCAGGAAATCGAGGTCGAACCCCGCGAGGCCGGAGACCGCCGCCTCCACCGTCGCCCCGATGTCGAAGAGCTTCATGTCGAGGAAGACGCGCTTGCCCCGCGCCTTAAGCTCCATGGCGAGCGCGAGGCCGCCGCCCGTCAGCATGCCGAGGCCGATCTTGTAGAAGGAGACGGCGCCACCCAGCCGATCCGCCATCGCCTCGCCCGCGAGGGCGTGCGGCACGTTCGGCGGGTCGAGCGCGACGATGAGGCGGGAGTCGGACATGAAGCCGTCATTGAACCGCGCCGCATGTCCCGTCAACAGGGCGCGCGGTGTGAGAATCCGCGCTCGCCCGTCGCGGGAGACGCTTGTAGCCTTGCACGCAAGGCGAAAGGACCGGACGGGCGGAGCCCATGCTGCTGCAAATCCTTTTCTCGGTTGGCCTGGGGATCCCCCTGGTTCTGGCCTGGGCGCTCGGCTGGCGCGACGTCGCCCTCTCGCTTTATGCGCTCGGTTTCGCGGCGAAGGCGGCGGGTGCGCTTGCGACCCTCCTGAAGCTCAGCCGCGGCGTCTCCTTCGATCCGGATTTTCTTGAGGCGTCCTTCGCCATCGCGACGAGCGCACGGGCGCGCAGGCTGATGATGGCGGATGCGCTGGCCGCGCTCGGCGCGGCGGCCGCCTGGCCGATCCATTCCCTGATCGGTGGCCTTGCGGGCATGACGCTCGCCAACGCGACCGGAGACGCTCCGCTCAGCAAGCAGCAGATCAGCCGCTACATCATGTTCCGTTACCCGCCGGCGCTGCTTTGCCTCGCGGCCTATGTCCTGCAATCGCTTTTCATGCTCTTCCTGTTGCCGCCCGGGCCTGAGCCCGGCCTCGGATACAGGGCGGTTGTCGCGGTCCAGATTCTCGGCTTCGTCGCCTTTTCGGCGCATTTCTTCGGTCGCCGCGCGTTCACCAGGAACTTCTCCACATCGGCGCTCGGGCCCCTCGTCTTCGCAGGTCTGGCGACCGCGCTCGCCGTTCTGGCCGCCGTCGCCGTCCGGATGCAGTATCTCGCGACCTTCGCCGGTGCGGAGCCGGCCTTCGGGGTGGAGCCAGCCTTCCAGATGCTGCGCGGAATCCTCGCGAATACCGGACTTCTCGATATCGGCGAGACGATACGGGATGCGACGACCTTCGCGGATTTCCGGAATGAGGTCTCCGGCTATGTCGGCGGCATAGACACGCTCCGCGCGCTCGATCTCTTCCTCGGGTTCGGGGTCGTCTTCACATTCACGCGCGGCCTCTGGTCCGCGATCCGGCTCGAACGGGACGCCGACGACCGTCGCGCCCGGGTCTGGAGCTTCCTCACCGCGGGGCGCGTGAGGGACGCCGCCGCCGAAGCCGAAAGTCAGGACCGGAACGATGCGGCTTTCACACTCGCCCTCTGCGCGCTCTTCGACGCCGATTACGAAAGCTTCGCCCGGCGCCTCTCGCTCTCGGGGCCGGACGCCGAGTTCAAAGCCGCAGGAGACGCGCCATGGGTCTATGAGTACACCGTCCTCTCCCACGCCTATTCCACGAAGCCGCTGCCGCGAGCGGCTGTCTATGCGACGCTCGAAGGCTATTGGCGAAGGCACGGGCGCATCGCGCCGACGCTTGCGCTCGCGGCGAACCTTGCGTCGACCTGGCGAATTCGCGTCCGCGACGTCGCGGCCGATCCCGGGAAGTACGACTTCATGCGCCTTGTCGCGCAGGCGGCCGATGTGATGGACGCGCGGCTGGAGGATGGCGGCGACCTCGCGGATGCGGTCTTTGACACCTGGGGCCGGGATGCGGTCTCCGTACTCCTCCTCATGTCCGTCTGGGCCGTCACCGCCGCGCAGCTTCCACGGTTCGCGGAGAAGAGGCCGGCGATCCGCCGCATGGCCGACGCCGCGCATGACGCCATCGAGCGCCGCCTCGCGGAGAGCGGAACGGTGGAGCCGATCTCCTTCGCCTTCCTGCCCTTCCTCTACGCCGCAACCGGCGCCTACCGCGCCGCCTTCCACGCCGCCCCGGATCGTCTCGAACACCTGATACGCCTCTACGAGACCGCTATGGAGGCCGCGGGCACGCCGGTTCCCGCGCTCTACCGTTCGCTCGGAAAGGCCCGCTACCGCTTCGCCTGAGGGCCCTTGCACCCCCGTTGCAAAAACACCACATAGGCTGAGGCGCGCCGTTCCGGGCGCCGCACTTACGCAAGAGCCGGTCAGGAGACGCGCCTTCGGGGCGTCCCGCATCCGGGCCAGGAGGGCACATGAACTTCGAGAAGTTCACCGACCGCGCGCGCGGTTTCGTTCAGGCGGCGCAGACCATCGCGATGCGCGAGGGGCATCAGCGCTTCCTCCCCGAACACCTGCTGAAGGCGATGCTGGACGACAAGGAGGGCGCCGCCTCCGCCCTCATCGCCCGCGCCGGCGGAGACGCCCCCGCCGCCCGCGCCGCGGTGGACGCCGCCGTGGCCAAGCTCCCGAAGGTCAGCGGCGGGGACGGCCAGACCTATCTCGACCAGGCGACTGCCAAGGTCCTTCTCGACGCCGAACAGCTCGCCGAAAAGGCGGGGGACAGTTACGTGCCCGCCGAGCGCATCCTCACCGCCCTCGCCCTCGCGAAAGGCACGGAGGCCGCGAAGGCGCTCGCCGCCGGCGGCGTCACCCCGCAGGCCCTCAACGCCGCGATCAACGACATCCGGAAGGGCCGGACGGCGGACAGCGCGGGCGCCGAGGCCAATTTCGACGCGCTCAAGAAATACGCCCGCGACCTCACCGAGGACGCCCGCGAGGGCAAGCTCGACCCGGTGATCGGCCGGGACGAGGAGATCCGCCGCACGATCCAGGTCCTCTCCCGCCGCACGAAGAACAACCCCGTCCTCATCGGCGAGCCCGGCGTGGGCAAGACCGCCATCGCCGAGGGCCTCGCCCTCCGCATCGTCAACGGCGACGTGCCGGAAAGCCTGCGGGACAAGCGCCTCATGGCGCTCGACATGGGCGCCCTCATCGCCGGCGCGAAATACCGTGGCGAGTTCGAGGAGCGGCTGAAGGGCATCCTCACCGAGGTCACCGCCGCCGCCGGCGAGGTCATCCTCTTCATCGACGAGATGCACACCCTCGTCGGCGCCGGCAAGGCGGAGGGGGCGATGGACGCCTCCAACCTCCTCAAGCCCGCCCTCGCGCGCGGGGAGCTTCACTGCGTCGGCGCCACCACGCTCGACGAATACAGGAAGCATGTGGAGAAGGACGCCGCGCTCGCCCGCCGCTTCCAGCCCGTCTTCGTCAACGAGCCGAGCGTGGAGGACGCGATCTCCATCCTCCGCGGCCTCAAGGAGAAATACGAGCTGCACCACGGCGTCCGCATCACGGACTCCGCGCTCGTCGCCGCCGCAACCCTCTCCCAGCGCTACATCGCGGACCGGTTCCTGCCCGACAAGGCGATCGACCTGATGGACGAGGCCGCCTCCCGCCTCCGCATGGAGGTGGACTCCAAGCCCGAAGAGCTCGACGCGCTCGACCGCGAGATCATGCAGCGGGAGATCGAGGCCGAGGCCCTGAAGAAGGAGACCGACGAAGCCTCGAAGGATCGCCTCGCCGCCCTCGTCAAGGAACTCGCCTCCCTCAAGGAGGAAAGCGCCGCGATGACCGCCCGCTGGCAGGCGGAGAGGGACAAGCTGGCCGGCTCCCGCGACCTGCAGGAGCGGCTGGACAAGGCGCGCATCGAGCTTGAAACCGCCAAGCGCCAGGGCGACCTCGCGAAGGCCGGCGAGCTCGCCTACGGCGTCATCCCCGAGCTTGAGGCCAAGCTCGGCGCGGCGGAGGACACGAGCGACGTGATGGTTGAGGAGGCGGTGACGCCCGAACACGTCGCCGCCGTCGTCAGCCGCTGGACGGGCGTGCCCGTGGACAAGATGCTGGAGGGCGAGAGGGACAAGCTCCTGCGCATGGAGGAGGCGCTCGGCAGGCGCGTCGTCGGCCAGCAGGCCGCCGTCATCGCCGTCTCGAACGCCGTGCGCCGCGCGCGGGCCGGGCTTTCCGACCCGAACCGCCCCATCGGCTCCTTCCTCTTCCTCGGCCCCACCGGCGTCGGCAAGACGGAGCTGACGAAGGCGCTCGCCGCCTTCCTCTTCGATGACGAGCACGCCATGGTCCGCATCGACATGTCCGAATTCATGGAGAAGCACGCCGTCTCCCGCCTCATCGGCGCCCCTCCGGGCTATGTCGGCTATGACGAGGGCGGCGTGCTGACGGAGGCCGTGCGCCGCCGGCCCTATCAGGTCATCCTCTTCGACGAGGTGGAGAAGGCGCACCCCGATGTCTTCAACGTCCTCCTCCAGGCGCTGGACGACGGGCGGCTGACGGACGGTCAGGGGAGGACGGTGGATTTCAGGAACACCCTGATGATCCTCACCTCCAACCTCGGCTCCGAGGCGCTTTCGACGCTCCCCGAGGGCGCCTCCGCGAAGCAGGCCGAAGGCCCGGTCATGGCCGCCGTCCGCGCCCATTTCCGCCCTGAATTCCTGAACCGGCTGGACGAGATCGTGCTCTTCGACCGGCTGAGCCGCGCGGACATGACCGGGATCGTGGAGATCCAGCTCTCCATCCTCGAACGCCGCCTCGCGGCGCGGAAGATCGCGCTGGAGCTGGACGACGCCGCCCGCCGCTGGCTCGGGGACAAGGGCTATGACCCGGTCTATGGCGCAAGGCCGCTCAAGCGCGTCATCCAGAAGGCCCTGCAGGACCCGCTGGCCGAGATGATCCTCTCCGGCGGGGTGAAGGACGGGGAGCGCGTGGAGGTCACCGCCGGGGAAGAAGGCCTCGTCATCGGCGGGGCGCTGCGGCCCTTGCCGGGGGCGGAGCCGGAGGAGCGGGCTACGGTGCATTGAGGGGGGGTGAGATCGCCCCGCCACATTGGGCTCTTCCTCCTGCCGGTGGCGGAAGGGCCCCCACCGCCCCGATCCCGAGGACATGGGGTGGAAAAGCTACGTCAAATCGACCTCCTTTCTGCAGAAACATCACGCGCCAAAATCTCTGCGCATTGCCTTTTTTAGATAAAGAGCATCTAGTGTCCGGCAGGTGAGCGCCTCAGCGGCAGTCGGTCGGCGCGCTTGATCGAAAGAGGGGTATATATTGACCACATATTCATTCACGATTGTTTTGGATCCATCCATCGGGAGTATTGAGTATCACCCCTTGGTGGTGACAGGATTTAGCACAATAGGCGCTTCAAGTTCAGTATCAATGAAGACTGCGAAAAAAAGTATTCATTTTGAAGATGGATACGACTTTTCCAATATCAGAATGAACGGAGATTCAGTTGGCCGCCTACATTTCACGATAGGCGATTGCGACAATATAATAGACACAGTCACAGTTGGTTCCTTCGAGGATGGAACAAACATTACAGGCATAGGAGTTTTTGGATATAGCTCCATTACAGCACTCGCATTTGGTGAGGACGCCAGTATATCGAATTTTTCTTCAACAGATACTTCAGTTACACTTACTATCTTGAACTCTACAATTACCTTTGGCGACGCGCTTGTTGAAGCTCATTATTTTTTTGAGGGGATTTTCATAGGCGATGAATTCATTTCACTGCGTGGCGGGGTCCCGATACTCGGATGCGAAAAAAGCGAAAGTCTCTACGGCTTCGACACGAACGATTCGACGGGCGAGGCTTATGATGACACGCTTCGAGGTTTCGGGGGTGACGATCAACTTAGGGGCGGGGATGGCGATGACATTTTGGATGGCGGCGTCGGAAAAGACTACATGGAAGGCGGAGAAGGTGACGACGTATACGTTGTCAGGCGTGGGGAGGGAAACCCCGATAGGTCACTTTTCGGCTTCCAGCTTGATGCTGAAATTATAAGAGAGCACGTGGGCGAAGGTTTCGATACTCTCCGATTTGAAGATATAAATTCCACTGAAGTAAGAGTAATTGGGCTAAGGCAGCAAACAGACAATGGTTTATTTACAACCTTTACCCACCACTATTTTGGGATCGAAATACCTGGAATTGGTGAGGATCGCCAAGAAATATACATCTACATTGGAACAACGAGGAGTGGCAAGGGTCTTACCCCTGAAGAGAGGGGAATTCGCTATACGGACCCTTGGAGCTTTATCGAATCCATCGAATTCGCTGACGGAGTGGTCTGGAACGCAGAAAACGATGGCACTGCATTCATCAGGGGAACAGACGAAGCAGAAATTCTCTCCGGCAACGGTGTAGCGACCGCCATCTTCGGGCTCGGCGGCGACGATACGATACGATCCGACGGAACGAGCACGACCCTTGATGGCGGGCCTGGAGATGACCTGTTCGAACAAGGTAATGCCGACAACACTTACGTATGGAACCTCGGAGACGGAAACGACACGATCTTCGATGCCTTCGGAAACGACAGAATTTCCTTTGGTTCGGGCATCGGCGCTGCGGACCTGATACTCTCCCTCACTGAACAGACCGTCGCGAACGTAGGATCGACGACCCTGCAGTTGAGAATTGGTTCCGAAACCATAATGATCAGAGATCATTTCAAGAACACGCCCTTCGGCGGCGGTCGTCAGAACTTGATCGAAACGGCCATTTTTGCAGACGGGACTTCTATCAGCCTGCTCGAAGGCGTGGAAATTCGCGGAACCGATTCTCGAGACCAGATTACATCATCGTCTCTTGGGATCACCGGAGCCGCAAACATCAATGGCATGGGTGGTGATGATGTTATTACAACAGCTAGTAGAAACGACACCATAACTGGCGGCACAGGCAACGATGATCTTCAGGGTTTTCAGGGCGATGATACTTATATCTGGAACATCGGCGATGGAAACGATACCATCACAGATAATCTCGGCAATGACAAAATCCTACTTGGTCCGGGCATTACCGCAAATGATATAAAGTTATCTATACCGACAGATGCCAATGGTAATCTGCTAAACAGATTGCAGATAAATATAGGCTCAGAAAACATTACTGCTATATTTAGTTCAGGTGGCGCGCCTATAGAAACTTTACAATTCTCCGATGGAAGCACCCAAAGCCTTATTAAGGACTTAACCTTGCATGGCACGGAAGTAAATGACAAAATTATCGGTTTCTCATTCCCTGATGCACATGACACAATACATGGATATGGCGGCGATGACTTCTTAGCTGGAGGTGGAAATGTCAGCATTTTTAAAACCATAACAATATATGGCGGGGATGGAAACGACCAAATTCTCGACGCTCCAGGTAACGACTTGCTGGTGGGAGAGAAAGGTAACGATATCATCAATTCAGGGAGGGGAAACGACACAATAATCTGGAACATCGGGGATGGGAATGACGTTGTTTTCAACACACCCGATAACTCTCACAGCTTCGATGACCGGTTGGTTTTTGGCAGCGGAATTACTGCCAAGAATTTGAGCTTCACACTGCAGCAAGCACCCTCCTCGATCCCAAGCAATGCCTTTTATGCGTTAGATTTATCGATCCACATTGGCAATGAAACAATACAGCTCAATGACCAATTCTTCGCAGTCGGCAATGGGCCACTCACAGCGACATTGGAGAAGCTCCAATTCGCCGATGGGAGCACGATGGATCTGGACTACGCGCTGTTCGACCCGGCGCTGCAGCTCACCAACACAGGGGCGCCCGCAACAGAGGACACAACGCTTGCGATCACATCAACCCAGCTAAACGCGATAGCCGGTGAACTCACAAACAATCCATCACAAAACGTTTACACCCTGCAGACCCCGCCCTCTCACGGCTCTCTGTTCAAAGGAGCAACCAAAATCAGCGCGGGTGGAACCTTTACTCAAAAGGACATTGACGACGGCCTCATAACCTATAAGCCTGACTTGAATTATGACGCTGACGACTCCTTTGGATTTAGCGTCTCTAATGGCGCATCAACCTTATCAAACAAGATATTCACCATCGACATAACGCCCGTAAATGACGAGCCAATAGCAACCGCTGATTTTGCTACAACCGCCTCCAACCAAAGTGTGATAATAAATGTCCTGAGTAATGACACGGATATTGATGGTGACAGTTTAGTCGTAGCTGTTCCGAATGGAGCAGGCGTTCCACTGCCGCAAGGAACGACCACTGTCAATCCCAACAACACAATCACCTTTACACCTGCACCGGGCTTTGTAGGAACAACAAGTTTTGCTTATCAAATCAGTGACGGCAACGGCGGGTTTGACACAGCGACTGTGACTGTAACAGTCGCAGCGCCCCCACCTGTAAACACAGCGCCTGTAGCCCAGAACGACTCTGCCAGCGTTCAGCAAGGGCAAACCAAAACGATTAATGTGCTGGCCAATGATAGCGATTCAGACCGTGATACCTTAACGCCAACCATTGACACCAACCCGTCCCACGGGACCGTTACAGTCAACGCCAATAAAACGATATCTTATACCGCCCACTCGAATTACTCCGGCGCAGACAGCTTTACATACAGAGTTTCTGACGGCAAAGGCGGCTTTGATGCGGCAAGCGTGAACCTGACCGTAACCGCGCCACCCCCACCTCCCCCTCCACCGCCTCCGGTGAACACAGCGCCAATAGCTCAAAACGATTCCCTCACTTTACAGCAAGGGCAAACCAAAACAATTGCTGCGCTGGCCAATGACAGCGACGCAGACGGCGACACCCTAACGCCAACCATTACCGCTAACCCATCCCACGGCTCGGTCACAATTAATGAAGTCGGTACATTTATTTACACTGCTGCTGCGAATTATTCTGGTGCGGACAGCTTCACATACAGAATCTCAGACGGCGAAGGCGGCTTTGATACGGCAACCGTAAACATAACTGTAACCTCGCCGATCGTGACCGACCCGCCAATCGTAAACAATCCGCCCGTGGTCGAAACGCCCCCGGTCGTAGCGGACCCTCCCGTCGCGCCCGACTCGCCCGTCCTTCCGGTTCCGCCCATCGTAGACGGCTCGCCCGTGGTCGAAACGCCCCCTGTGGTCCCCGACCCGCCGGTTGCGCCTTCGCCGGACTGGGTGGGCACGGCGTTCGCGGATCGCGAGCGCGGCACGGCGGAGGCGAACCGGATGAGCGCCCTCGCCGGCGACGACACGGTCAGCGGCGGCGGCGGCGCCGACACGATGCGCGGCGGCTCGGGCGACGATCTCCTGAAAGGGCAGGCGGGCGACGATATCCTGATGGGTCAGGGAGGAGTGGACACGCTCAAGGGCGGCGGCGGCGGCGACATGCTGAAAGGAGGCGGCGGCGGCGACCTTCTCGTCGCGCAGGGCGGGGACGATACGGTCAAGGGCGGCGGAGGAGACGACACGATCAAGGGCGGCGGCGGCGATGATCGCCTCGAAGGTCAGCGGGGCGACGACCTTCTCATCGGTCAGTCCGGTCGCGACGTCTTCGTTTTCAAGCCCGGCGCGGGTTCTGACGAAATTCGGGGTTTCCAGCAGGGGGTCGACCTGATCGAGATCACCCGCGGCGCATCGTCCTTCGCTGATCTCGATGTCATCCAATCCGGCGGCGACGTTCTGATTGCGTTCGCCAATGTCGAGATCACCGTAAAGAATGCGCGCGTCGCGCAGTTCGACGCGGACGACTTCATATTCGGCTGAGGGGTCAGACGGGCTGTTCGCCGCGCAGTGATCGAATAGCGGCTCTAGGCAGCTAGCCGCGCAACCGAAGAACAACCGATCATCCGCCACGGTCCCTTCCAGAAAAATTTCGAAATTTTCGTTTATCTCCCAAAACCAACCACTTAACCCCCCTGCTCACTGTGCGCACACGCCCCTCCCCCCGCCCCGCCGCCCCTGCTACCCTCGCGCCATGCCCGCCTTCTGCCGAGACTGCCTGGCCCGATTCGAGGGCGCCGCGCCCTCCTCCGGGCGCTGCCCCGCCTGCCGGTCGCCGAGGCTGGCCGCCCATCCGGAGCTCTTCTCCCTCGGCATCGCCCATGTCGATTGCGACGCCTTCTATGCGGCGGTGGAGAAGCGGGACGATCCCTCGCTGGCCGATCTCCCCCTCATCGTCGGCGGCGGGCGGCGCGGGGTCGTCTCCACCTGCTGCTACATCGCCCGCATCCGCGGCGTCCGCTCCGCCA
The DNA here is from genome assembly GCA_030429105.1 of Alphaproteobacteria bacterium. Taxonomy (GTDB): domain Bacteria; phylum Pseudomonadota; class Alphaproteobacteria; order Rhodobacterales; family Rhodobacteraceae; genus Pikeienuella. The sequence continues at coordinate 84,435 of JAUIDE010000003.1, read as the reverse complement.
TGCCGATGTTCAAGGCCCTCGCCCTCTGCCCGGAGGCGGTGGTGGTGAAGCCCCGCATGGCCGCCTATGCGGAGGCCTCCCGCGCCGTCCGCTCCCTCATGGAGGGGTTGACCCCGCTGGTGGAGCCCCTCTCGCTCGACGAGGCCTTTCTGGACCTCAGGGGGACAGAGCGGCTCCACGGCGCGCCGCCCGCCCTCTCCCTCGCCCGGCTCCTGAACGCCATCGAGCGGGAGGTCGGCGTCACCGCCTCCGCCGGCCTCTCCCACAACAAGTTCCTGGCCAAGACGGCCTCCGACCTCGACAAGCCCCGCGGCTTCTCCGTGATCGGGCGGGAGGAGACGGCGGCCTTCCTCGCCCCCCGCCCCGTCTCCTCCCTCTGGGGCGTCGGCGCCAGCCTCCGCGCGAAGCTGGAGGCGGAGGGGCTGCGCACCGTCGCCGATCTCCGCCGCCGCCCAGAATCCGAACTCGCCGCCCGCTTCGGCGCCATGGGCCTCCGCCTCGCCCGCCTCGCGCGGGGGGAGGATTCCCGCGCCGTCACTCCCGATTCCCCGATGAAGTCCATCTCCGCCGAAACCACCTTCGACGCCGACATCGCGGAGCGGGACGCGCTGGAGGCCCATCTCTGGCGCCTCGCCCTCCGCGTCTCCGACCGCGCGAAGGCCAAGGCGCTGACGGGCCGCCGCGTGACGCTGAAGGCGAAAACCCCCGCCTTCCGCACCATCACGAGGCAAAAGGCCCTCTCGGCCCCCACCGACCTCGCCGACGCGCTCTTCCGCGCCGCGCGCGATCTCCTCCCCCTCGCCCTCCCCTCCGCCCCCTTCCGCCTCATCGGCCTCGGCCTCTCCGACCTCGCCGCCGAACGCCCCGCCGATTCGCCCGACCTCCTCGACCCCGCCGCCGCCCAGCGCGCAAAGGCCGAACGGGCGGCGGACGGGATTCGCGCGCGCTATGGCGCGGAAGCGATCATCAAGGGCCGAAGCTGGCGCTGATTTGTGCGGCGCAGCGCGCGCGCCTTCGCGCAGCATTCGCACCTGCGAAAATTTTTTGTCCGCGAAGAAAAGATTAACGCTATGCTTTTCAATGGCTTGAAAATTCTTCACACCTGAAAACTGTGATGATCGGCCCGCGGCGCGAAACGAAGGCTTGCCAATGCTGCGGCGCACACCTAATTTCAGATCACGGTTTAGGCCGTAGCCCTTAGTCGGGCGTTTCCTCCCTTTACTGCGGGCCGCCTCGGCGGCCCGTTTTTTTTGCGCCGGGTCCGCGCCGGCGCAGTCGGGAGGTTATTCGGCGGCGAGCGCCCGCGGCGCCCGGCCCATGCCGGCGAGGAGCGGGATGACGCGCGCGAGCGTCGCGTGGAAGGCCTCGTAGCCGGGCCCGGGCTCCACCCGCTCCTGATCGAGATAGAGCCCGCGGTCGATCTCGATCTGGATCGCATGCCAGCCCTGCGCCGGCCGGCCATAGCGCTGCGTGATATGCCCGCCGGCGAAGGGCGCGTTCATCGCCACGGCGAAGCCCGCGCCCTCGAAGGCCGCCGCCGCCTCCAGCATGAAGGGCCGGGCGGCGGAGGCGCCAAACCTGTCCCCGAGCACGATCTCGGCCCGCCCGCCCCGCACCCGCGGCGCGGCGCGGAGCGCGTCGGTCGGCATCGAATGACAATCGAGCAGGATCGCATGGCCGAACCGCGCCGCCGCCTCCGTCATCAGCGCCTCAAGGCGCTGGTGATAGGGCGTGTGCCAGGCGGCGATGCGCGCCCGCGCCTCCTCCAGCGCGATCTTGCCGCGATAGATCGGCCTACCCTCCGCCACGATCCGGGGGATGACGCCGAGCCCGGCGGCGACGCGCGGGTTGAGCCCGGTCGCCTGCACATCCCGCACCACGGCGGGGTCCAGCTCCTCCGGCCCGCGGTTGAGGTCGACATAGGCGCGCGGCATCGTCGCGGCGATCAGCGGCGCGCCCCAGTCCGGCGCAGAGGCGAAGAGCCGGTCGACATAGGCGTCTTCGGAGGCGCGGAGGGCGCGCCGGTCCAGCCGCGCGCGGGAGATGAGGTCATCAGGATAGAAGCGCCCGCTATGGGGCGACGAGAAGACGACGGCGGAGGTCGCCTCCCGCGGTTCCGTCAGCGTATAGGGGGCCGGGCCGGACATGGCGGCGAAGATGGAGCGCCGGCCCCCGCTTGGCAATGCGCGCGGCCCCGGGACCCCTGAATTTCGCATCCGCGCGGCCTTGACGGGCGCATGGCCCCCATGCTTTATCCCGCGACCGGGCGCGGAGGCTCATGGGCGTATAGCTCAGCGGGAGAGCACTTCGTTGACATCGAAGGGGTCACTGGTTCAATCCCAGTTACGCCCACCATCAAGTCCGCCGCGCCGGGGACGACAACGCTAGAGGGCGCCCCGCGCCGGGAGACGACCATGAAGATCAAGAACTCGCTGCGCTCGCTGAAGAGCCGCCACGGCGCCTGCCGCGTCGTCCGCCGCAAGGGGCGGGTCTATGTGATCAACAAGGTCCAGCGCCGCTTCAAGGCCCGCCAGGGCTGAGGCCGGTCGCCCGCCCAATGCGGCGGGCCGACCCTGAAAACCCCGCGACGCTCCGGCGCCGCGGGGTTTCTCTTTGCGCGCCGCGCGCGGGCGGGGCAATCATCTCCCTTCGACAAGGGGGAGCGCATCCGATGAACCGTCTCGAGAACCGCAGCGTCGTCCTCGCAGCCCGCCCGAAAGGCGTGCCGCAGCCCGAACACTTCGCCATCGTGGAGGATGATGCGCCGGCTCCCGGCGCAGGCCAGATGCTGATCCGCGCGCTCTTCTGGTCGGTCGATCCGGCCATGCGGGGCTGGGCGAACGACGCGCCGAACTACCTGCCGCCCGTCGCCATCGGCGCGCCGATGCGCGCCTTCTCGGTCGGCGAGGTCGTGGCCAGCCTCCATCCGGACTATCGCGAGGGGGAGATCGTCACGGGCATGTTCGGCTGGCGGCGCTACGCGCTCAGCGACGGGTCGGACGTGGACCGGAAGGTGACGGAGACGGACCTTTCGCCCTCCCTCGCGCTCGGCGTGCTCGGGCTAAACGGTGTGACCGCCTATTTCGGCCTGCTCGACATCTGCGCCCCGAAACCGGGGGAGACGGTTGTCGTCTCGACCGCCGCCGGTTCTGTCGGCTCCGCCGTCGGCCAGATAGCGCAGATCCGCGGGGCCCGCACGGTCGGGATCGCGGGCGGGCCGGAGAAGGCTGCGCTCTGCCGGGAACGGTTCGGCTTCGACGCCGCGCTCGACTACCGCGCCGCGGATTTCGCGGAGGCCTTTGCGGCGGAGACGCCGGAAGGCGTCGACTGCTATTTTGACAATACCTGCGGCCCGATCAGCGACCTCGTGATGACCCGGCTGGCGAAAGGCGCCCGCATCGCGATCTGCGGCACGGCGGCGCTGACGGACTGGAGCCCGATCCCCTCCGGCCCCCGCATCCACCGCCAGCTTCTCGTCGCGCGGGCGCGGATGCAGGGCTTCGTGGTCTTCGACTATCGGGAGCGCTATCCGGAGGCGCTCGCCGCCCTCGCCGGCTGGGTGCGGGAGGGGCGGCTCGCGCATGAGGAGCACATCCTCGAAGGCGCGGCGGCGGCGCCCGGCTCCATCGCGATGCTCTATTCAGGGGCGAATCGCGGCAAGCTCCTGATCCGGGTGGACTGAGGGTCCGCCGAACCGGGCGAGGAGGGCCGGACCGGCCGGCGGCGGCGATTCGCCGGGCGCGGCCTCGCAACCGTCCAGCCAGGCCTCTGAGGCGGGCAGAAGCGCATGATAGAGCCGGGCGACGAGCGCCCGCGCCGCAGCGCCGGGCCAGCCGGCCGGCCTGAGCGCCCGCGGCAGCGGCGCGTCCCGCAGCAGCGTCCGCCGCCAGTCGTGTATGAGAAGCGTCCGCGCCGCCATCGCCGCCTCCGGCTCCCCGGGCGGCGCGAAGCCCGCCCAGGCGGCCGATAGCGCGGCATAGCGGGCGGCGAGCGGCGGAGGGGAGAGCGCGGCGCGCGCCCAGTCCGGCGGCGCGCCCCGTCCGCCGCGGATCGCGAAGACGCCCGGCGCGTCGCAGGGCGCGTCACCCGGCGCGATCCAGGCGCCGGGCGCGATGCGGCGGAAGCCCGCGGGGGCCTCGCCATCGGCCGTGAAAGCGATGGTCCAGCGCCCGTCCCATTCCGGCGGCTCCGCGGCGTAGATGCGCGGCGCGGCGGCGAGGCTTTCATCCAGCCCGCGCGGGGCGAGGCTGTAATAGCTCCGCCGCCCCGCGCGCCGCCGCTCCACCCATCCGTCCCGCGCGAGGCGGGACATGGCGGTGCGCACCGCCCCCGGCTCCGCGCCGAGCCGGGCGAGGAGCCGCGTGAGATCCGCCATCGAGAGCGCGCCGCCCCGCGGCGCCGCCGCATCCCCGAAGATCGTGACGGCGAGGGACCAGACGCGAAGCCGCCCCTCCGCATGGAGCCGGGCGAGCGGCGCGGCGAGCGGGTCGCTCACTTCGGCCGCTTGTCCACCACCCGCGCCGCCTTGCCCTGGCTCCGGGGTGCCGCGCCGGGGGAGACGACCGTGACCTTCACCGAGATTCCCACCGCCTCCTTGACCCGGTGCGCGAGGTCGGAAGCGGAGCGGATGCGCCATTCCTCCGCCTCGTGCCCCGGCGCCGCCTCGACCACGACCGTCATCTCGTCGAGCCGCCCTTCCCGCGTCAGCTCGATCTGGAAATGCGGGGCGAGGCTCCGCACCTTCAGGAGCTGTTCCTCGATCTGGGTGGGGAAGACGTTGACCCCGCGGAGGATCATCATGTCGTCCGTCCGCCCGGTGATCTTCTCCATCCGCCGCATGGAGCGGGCCGTGCCGGGGAGGAGCCGCGTCAGGTCCCTCGTCCGGTAGCGGACGATGGGCATCCCCTCCTTCGTCAGGGTGGTGAAGACGAGTTCCCCCCGCTCGCCGTCGGGCAGCGGCGCGCCGGTCGCGGGGTCGATGATCTCCGGGTAGAAATGATCCTCCCAGAGCGTCAGACCGTCTTTCGTCTCGACGCATTCGTTGGCGACGCCGGGGCCCATCACCTCGGAAAGCCCGTAGATGTCGACCGCGTGCATGTCGAAGGCCTCCTCGATCTCGGCCCGCATCGCGTTCGTCCACGGCTCCGCCCCGAAGATGCCGACCTGCAGCGGGCTCTCCCGCGGGTCGAGCCCGGCGGCGCGGTATTCGTCGAGGATCGAGAGCATGTAGGAGGGCGTGACCATGATCGCTGAGGCGCCGAAATCCTCGATCAGCCGCACCTGCCGCTCGGTCATCCCGCCCGAGACGGGGACGACCGTGCAGCCCAGCCGCTCCGCCCCGTAATGCGCGCCAAGCCCCCCGGTGAAGAGTCCGTAGCCATAGGCGACATGCACCACATCGCCGGGCCTGACGCCGGAGGCGCGCATGGAGCGCGCGACGAGCCCGGCCCAGGTCTCGACGTCCTTCGCCGTGTAGCCGACGACGGTAGGCCGCCCCGTGGTGCCCGATGAGGCATGGATGCGCGCGATCCTCTCCCGCGGCACGGCGAAGAGCCCGAACGGGTAATGGTCCCTCAGGTCCGACTTCTGCGTGAAGGGGAATTTCGCCAGGTCCGCGAGGCTCTTCAGGTCATCGGGATGCAGCCCCGCCGCCTCGAACCGCGCCCGGTGGAAGGGCACATTCTCGTAGGCGTGGCGGAGCGTCCATTTCAGCCGGTCGAGCTGCAGCGCGGCGATCTCGTCCCGGCTCGCGATCTCGATGGGTTCAAGGGAGGAACGGGGGGGCGTGAGATCTCTCATCGCCCGATCCTCCGTCCAGCCTCAGGAGGCGTAGCGGCGGCGCTCCTCCTCGCGGTCCCGCTCCGCCTCGCGCAGCTTCCGGAGCGTCCGGCTGTCCGCCGCGCCGACATCCTCGAGCGTGTCCTGCGCGCCCCGCCGCTTTCGCCAGCCGAAGGCGAGCCCGAGCGCGACGCGGACCAGAACGATGAGGAGGATCGCCGAGACAAGCGCGAAGATCGAGAACGCGACAACGTCGCCGACCATGTCATAGAGGCCGGCGAGCGGCCCCGGGTCGGCCCCGGGGGCGTAGGAATGCGCAGTTCCAAGCTTCGGCAAGTCGGCCACGAACCATCTCCCGTCACCGCAATGGCGGAAAGATGGGCGATGCCCGGACGATTTTCAACAGTTTCGACGGACACGGCGAATGCTCCCCGACCCGGCCTCACGCCGCTTCCAGCATCAACGCGATGCCCTGCCCGACGCCGATGCACATGGTGCAGAGCGCCCGCTTCGCCCCCCGCTCCTTCAGCTCCAGCGCCGCCGTGAGCGCCAGCCGCGCGCCCGACATGCCGAGCGGATGGCCGAGCGCGATGGCGCCGCCGTTCGGGTTCACATGCTCCGCATCGTCCGCGAGCCCGAGCTCCCGCATCACCGCGAGCCCCTGCGCCGCGAAGGCCTCGTTCAGCTCGATCACGTCGATATCGCCGATGGAGAGGCCGAGCCGCTCCATCAGCTTGCGGGAAGCCGGCGCCGGCCCGATGCCCATGATCCGCGGCGGCACGCCCGCCACCGCCATGCCGGCGACGCGGGCGATGGGCGTTAGACCGTATCGCTCCGCCGCCGCGCCGCTCGCCACGATCAGGGCCGCCGCGCCGTCATTGACGCCGGAGGCGTTGCCCGCCGTCACCGTGCCGCCCTTGCGGAACGGCGTCGGGAGCCGCCCGAGCGACTCCATCGTCGTCGCCCGCGGATGCTCGTCATGCTCCACGAGGATCGGGTCGCCCTTCCGCTGCGGGATCGAGACGGGCGCGATCTCCAGCGCGAAGCGCCCCCGCTCCCGCGCCGCGATGGCCCGCTCCTGAGAGCGGAGCGCGAAAGCGTCCTGCGCCTCGCGGCTGATCTGCCATTCCTCGGCGACGTTCTCCGCCGTCTCCGGCATCGAGTCGACGCCGTATTCCGCCTTCATCCGCGGGTTGACGAAGCGCCAGCCGATCGTCGTGTCGAAAAGCTCCACGCCCCGATCGAAGGCGGAGACGGGCTTCGACTGCACATAGGGCGCGCGGCTCATGCTCTCGACGCCCCCGGCGAGGATCACCTCCGCCTCGCCGGACCGGATGGCCTGCGCCGCGAGGCCGACCGCGTTGAGCCCCGAGCCGCAGAGCCGGTTGACCGTCGCCCCCGGCACCGTGTCGGGGAGCCCGGCGAGGAGGGAGGACATGCGCGCGACGTTCCGGTTGTCCTCCCCCGCCTGGTTGGCGCCGCCGAAGATCACGTCGTCCACCGCTTCGGGCGGCAGGCCCGGCGCCCGCGCCATCACCTCGCGGATCGCATGGGCGCCGAGATCGTCGGGCCGCACGGCGGAGAGCGATCCGCCATAGCGGCCGATGGGCGTGCGGACCCCCGCGCAGATGAAAGCCTCGGTCATGGCGTCTCCTCGATGTTTTCTGTCGTTTCGGGGTCGAAATGCCGCCCCCTGATCGTTCGCGAGGCGCCGCGCATCTCCGCGACCGGCTCGCCCTTCTGGTTCGTCACCCGCACGTCGTAGAGGCCGGAGCGGCCGCGGCGGAAGACCTCGCGCGCCTCCGCGGTCAGCACGTCCCCCTCCCAGGCGGAGGCGAGGAAGCTGATCGTGTTGTGCTGGGCGACCGTGATCTCGTTGTAGGAATTGCACGCGAAGGCGAAGGCGCTGTCCGCCAGCGTGAAGATGTAGCCGCCATGGCACATGTCGTGCCCCTGCGTGTGATGCTTCGCAACCGTCAGGGTCATGCGCGCATAGCCGGGCGCGACCTCGTCGAGCGTCAGCCCGAGCCACTTCGAGGCGTCGTCCCGCGCCCACATCGCGCGGGCGCTATATGTTGCAATCTGGCCGGCGTCCATGCAGATTTCGTAACATGTGAAGGGAGCCGACTCAACGGCTTCGCGCGCCGAGCATAGCGGCGGGAGGACGGGATGGAAGCGGCGGCGCTGGCGGCCTCGTTCGACATTCAGAGCCCGCCGCCGGGCTTCGCGGAGGACCCGTTCCCTGTCTATGACGCCCTGCGCGAACATGCGCCGCTGAAGCGCTTTCCGGACGGTTCCGTGATGATCACCCGCTGGGCCGATCTCGACCGGGTCTATCGGGACGCGGCGCTTTTCTCCTCGGACAAGAAGCGGGAATTCGGCGTGAAATACGGGGAGGGGACGCCGCTCTTCCGCCATCACACGACCTCGCTCGTCTTCAATGACCCGCCGCTCCACACCCGCGTCCGCCGCATCATGGTGGGCGCGATGACGCCGCGCGCCGTCGCCGCGATGGAGCCCGCGCTCGTCGCGCTGGTGGACCGGCTGCTGGACGGGCTTGCGGCGAAGGGCGAGGCGGACCTGATCGAGGATTTCGCCGCCGCGATCCCGATAGAGGTGATCGGCAATCTCTTCGCCATGCCGCATGATGAACGCGGCCCGCTCCGCGACTGGGCCCTCGCCATCCTCGGCGCGCTGGAGCCCGTGCTCAGCCCGGAACAGGAGGCGCGGGGCCACGCCGCCGTCACCGCCTTCACAGACTATCTCCGCGACCTCGCCGCAAGCCGCCGCGCGCAGCCGGGGGACCCGGAGACGGACGTGCTGACCCGGCTCATGGCCGGGGACAGGGGCGAGGCGCTGAGCGAGGAGGAACTTCTCCAGAACTGCGTCTTCATCCTCAACGCCGGGCACGAGACGACGACGAACCTGATCGGCAATGCTCTACACCTGCTCCATGAGCACCCCGAACAGGCCAAGCGCCTTCGCGACGACCCCGGGCTTCTCGCCCCGATGGTCGAGGAAGTGCTGCGCCTCCAGTCCTCCAACCAGCTCGGCAACCGGATCACGACCGGGGAGGCCGAATTCCACGGCGAGCGGCTCGCGCCCGGAACCCGCGTCCATCTCTGCATCGCCGCCGCGAACCGTGACCCGCGGCAATTCCCCGATCCGGAGCGCTTCGACGTGGGCCGGAGCCCGAACCGCCATCTCGGCTTCGGGGGCGGGGCGCATACCTGTGTCGGCTTCACGCTGGCGCGGATGGAGGGGCGCGTCGCGATCGGGCGCTTCCTTGAACGCTTTCCAGGCTATCGCCTGCTTCCGGGCGCGAAGCGGGGCGGGCGCATCCGTTTCCGCGGCTTCGCCAGCCTCCCAGCCCGCCTCGCCTGAAAGGATTCGTCATGCTCCTCACCAGCTACGCCGCCGGCGAATGGGTGAAACCCGAAGCCGCCCGCCCGCTCCATGACGCGGCGACCGGCGCCGTCGTCGCCGAATGCGGAACCGTCGCGCCCGATGTCGAGGCGATGGCCGACCATGCGCGCCGCGTCGGCGGGCCGGCGCTCCGCGCCTATGGCTTCCATGACCGGGCGCGGATGCTGAAGGCGCTGGCGACGGCGCTGAACGAGCGGAAGGAGGAGCTTTACGCCCTCTCCTTCGCCACCGGCGCGACGCGGGGCGACGGCGCGGTGGACATCGAGGGCGGGATCGGCACGCTTTTCTCCTACGCCAGCCAGGGGAGGAAGGGCCTCCCGGACGGGAAGATCTATATCGACGGAGCGGTGGAGAGCCTCTCCCGCTCCGGCGCCTTCAAGGGGGTGCATGTCGCCGTCCCGCTCCGGGGCGTCGCGGTGGCGATCAACGCCTTCAACTTCCCGGTCTGGGGGATGCTGGAGAAGCTGGCGCAGACGATGCTGGCGGGCGTGCCGATCATCGTAAAGCCGGCGACGGAGACGAGCTACCTGACCCATGCCTGCTTCCGGATCATGGTCGAGAGCGGCTTCCTCCCCGCCGGCGCGGCGCAGCTGATCTGCGGCCCGGTAGGGAATCTCCTGGACCGGCTCGGCCCGCAGGACGCGGTGAGCTTCACCGGCTCGGCGGCGACGGCGGCGAAGCTGAAGGCGAACCCGAACCTCCTGAAGAACGCCGTCCGCTTCCATGCGGAGCAGGACAGCCTGAACGCCGCGATCCTCGGGCCGGACGCCGCGCCGGGGACGCCGGAATGGGAGATGGCGCTCCGCGAGGCGGCGCGGGAGATCACGGTGAAGGCGGGGCAGAAATGCACCGCGATCCGCCGCATCCTCCTCCCCCGCGCGCATCTCGACGCCTTCGGCGCGGCGCTCTCCGAATGGCTCGCGGCGGCGCGGATGGGCGACCCGCGGGACGAGGCGACGCGGCTCGGCGCGCTCGCCGGGCTCGGGCAGAAGGCGGATGTGGCGGCGGCGGCGGCCTCCATCGGGGCCGAGTGCGAGACCGTGTGGCGCGGCGAGACGCCCGCGGCGCTGGAGGCGGGAGCCTTCCTCGCCCCGATCCTCTTCCGCTGCGACGACCCGCTCCACGCCAAGGCCCCGCACGAGGTGGAGGCGTTCGGCCCGGTGGCGACGCTTATGCCCTATGAGGGCGCGGAGGAGGCGGCGGAGATCGCGAACCGGGGCGGCGGCGCGCTCGTCGCCTCCGTCTTCACCCATGACGAGGGCTTCGCCGCCGCGATGGTCGAGGAAGCCGCCGCCTGGCACGGGCGGCTCTACTTCGCGGACCGGGACGCGGGGAAGGAGGCGACCGGCCACGGCGCCCCCGTTCCCCTCATGACGCATGGCGGGCCGGGGCGCGCGGGGGGCGGGGAGGAGCTGGGCGGGGTCCGCGGCGTCCTCCATTACATGCAGCGGACGGCGGTGCAGGCCTCGCCGCGCCTCCTCTCCGCAATCACCGGGACTTACCTTGCAGGCGCGCCGGGAAAGGCGGCGCCCGCCCATCCCTTCACCCGCCGCTTCGGGGAGCTCGAGATCGGGGAGACGATCCTCACCCCCTCCCGCACGGTCACGCTGGAGGATATCGAGCACTTCGCCCATTTCACCGGCGATACGTTCTACGCCCATATGGACGAGGCGGCGGCGAAGGCGAACCCGTTCTTTCCGGGCCGGGTGGCCCATGGCTACCTCCTCCTCTCCTTCGCCGCGGGGCTCTTCGTCCACCCCGATCCGGGGCCGGTTCTGGCCAATACCGGGCTCAACGGGCTGAGCTTCCAGAAGCCTGTGAGCCCGGGGGAGGAGATCGCCGCCCACCTGACCGTGAAGCGGAAGACGCGGCGGAACGACTCCTATGGCGAGGTCGCCTGGGAGGTCCGGATCGTCAACGCGGCGGGCGAACAGGTGGCGGAATACGAGCTTCTGACGATGGTCGCGCACTAGGGTCGGGGGCCGCTCCACCCCCCTTTTCGGGGCATAACCATGGTTATCGACCTCGGAGCATTGATTCTTAAAGAAAAAACCCGTGATCGACTCTGAAACATGATCGCGGCGCCTTGCGGAGGCGCCGCGCCCGAAGCAAAGCGGCGCGGGCGATCTTTCCGGGGCTTCGATGGCGATCCTTCTGGGCGTGGACACGGGCGGCACCTATACCGACGCCGTGATCTGGGACGAGGCGGCGGGCCGCGTCCTCGGCAAGGCGAAGGCGCTGACGACGCATCGGGACCTCGCCGCCGGCATCGGCGCGGCGATGGACGCGGCGCTTCGCGCCGCAGCCGTCCCCCCCTCCGCCGTCTCGCTCGTCTCGCTCTCCACCACGCTCGCGACCAACGCGCTGGTGGAGGGGCATGGGGACCCGGCCGCGCTCGTCCTCATCGGCTTCTCTTCGGGCGACCTCGCCCGCGCCGGCCTCGGCGAGGCGCTGGGGCGGGAGCCCTCGATCCTCGTCGCAGGCGGGCACCGGAGCGACGGGGGGGAGGCCGCGCCGCTCGACGAGGCGGCGCTCCGCGCCGGGCTCCGCGCGGCGGCGCCGCATGTCTCCGCCGTCGCAATCGCCTCCGTCTTCGCCGTGCGGAACCCGGCGCATGAAAACCGGGCGCGGGAGATCGCGCGGGAGGAGACGGGGCTGCCCGTCACCGCCAGCCATGAACTCTCGGCCAAGCTCGGCGGGCCGCGCCGCGCGCTGACGACGCTGCTGAACGCGCGGCTCGTCGGCATGATCGACCGGCTGATCCGCGCGGCGGAGGGATTGCTCGCCGCGCGGGGGATCGCCGCGCCGCTGATGGTCGTGAAGGGCGACGGCGCGCTGATGGGCGCAGCAATCGCCCGCGCCCGCCCGATCGAGACGATCCTCTCCGGCCCGGCGGCGAGCCTCGTCGGCGCGGCGAAGCTCACCGGGCTCTCCCGCGCGCTCGTCTCCGATATCGGCGGCACGACGACGGACATCGCCGCCATCGTCGACGGCCGCCCGCGGATCGACCCGGAGGGCGCGAAGGTCGGCCCCTGGCGCACGATGGTCGAGGCGGCGGCGATGCGCACCCACGGGCTCGGGGGGGACAGCGAAGTCTCGCTCGACGATGCGGGCTTCGCCGCGCGGCTCCGCCTCGGCCCGCGCCGCGCCGTGCCCGTCTCGCTCTTCGCGGCGTCGCGGCCGGAGGCGCGGGAGGCGCTGGCGCGGCAGCTCGCGAGGCCGCGGCACGAGGCGGGGGACGGAATGTTCCTCGCCCCCGGCGCCCGAGCGGCGGGGCGGGATGCGCTGCCGGCGGAGGAGGCGGCGCTGCTGAATGCAGTCGGCGAGGGCGCGGCGATGGATGCGCTGAAAGGCGGGCCGAAGGCGCGGGCTGCGCTGGAGCGGCTCGTCGCGGAAGGATTCCTCCGCCGCGTCGCCTTCACCCCCTCGGACGCCGCGCATGTGCTTGGCCTCCATGCGGGATGGGACGGGGCGGCGGCGGAGATGGCCGCCGCGCTCTTCGCCCGGCGCAAGGGCAATGACGGGCGGCCCGTCGCGAAGGACGGCGCCGCGCTTTCCCGCATGGTCGTCGATGCGCTGACGCGCCGCTCGGCGGAGCTGGCTCTGGAGGCGGCGCTGGCGGAGGACGGGATGGAGGCGGAGGGGCTCGCCGCCTCCCCGCTCGGCGCCGCGGCGCTGGACGGGCGGGAAGGCTTCGCGCGCCCGCGGCTGACGCTGACAGTCCCGCTGATCGGCCTCGGCGCCTCCGCCCCGGTCTACTATCCGGAGGTCGCGCGCCTCGCCGGGGCGGAGGCGGCGATTCCCGATCATGCGGATGTGGCGAACGCGGTCGGCGCCGTCGCCGGGCGGGTCGAGGCGCGGGCGGAGGCGCTGATCCTTTCGCCGGACGGCGACATGTTCGACCTGATGACGCCGGAAGGCCCGCGCCGCTTCGCGACGCTCGACGCCGCGCGGGCGGCGGCGGAGGCGATGGCGCGGGAGGCCGCGCTTCAGGCCGCGCTCGCGGCCGGGGCGGAGGCGCCGGAAGTGGCGCTCCGCTGGGAAGAGAAGCGCGCGACGGTCGAGGCGCGGGAGATGCTGGCGGAGGCGCGGGCGGTGGCGCTGGCGAGCGGCAGGCCGCGGTTCTAGGGCGGGGGCCGATCCGGGCGGAGCAAGGGGCGCTCCGACGAGGCCGGCCGACGCCAGAACGGGGCGCGAAGGGGCGCGGCCTCCCTCGGGAGGACGCTTCGGGTCGAATGGTTTCAGCGGTTTATGGCGTCAGGAACTCGGACGTCTGCGCTGTTTGGGGCGTCGCAATGCGTCCTCCCTCGGGGGGAGGGAGGCCGCGGCCCGCGCTGGTCGCGCGGGCCATGGGACGTCGGGGAGCGCTGCGCGTCCGCCCGGTCGGGTCCGTGAGATCGTCTTTCGCCGGGAGCCGACGTCAGTCTTGATTGAGTCGGTCGGAACAAAGAACAGCGCCAGCTTCGTGTTGCAGGATGGCATCCGCAAGCGTTCCGCGGTCGAGCCCGCCGGGCTCCGCCCCGGAGCGCGCCGGCGACGCGGCGCGCTCCCCTGTCAGGTCAGGACCACCAGCCCCGGCGCTTCGGCTTCGCCGGCTCGTCGGGTGCCGGGGCGGGAGCCTCGGCTTCCGGCGCGGGCTCCGCCGCGGCGGCGGGCTCGGGCGCGGGCACAGGTTCGGGCGCCGTCTCGGGCTCCGCCGCCGCCGCCGCTTCCGCAGGCTCCGCCGCGGCTTCGGGCGCCGGGCTTTCCGCCGCGGGCTCGGCCTTCGGCTTCTTCGCGCGGGAGCGGGGCTTCGGCTTCGGCTTCGCCGCGGGCTCTTCCGCGACCGCCTCCGCCGGCGTGTCCGCCGCCTCGGCGGCGGGTTCGGCCTCAGCCGCCTCGGCGGGCGCGGCTTCCGCCGGCGCCTTCTTCGGCGCGCGGGGCTTCGGCGTGGGGCGGGCGCGCTTCGGCTTCTGCGCGCTCTCGTCCGGCGTCGGCACGATCAGATCGGCCTCGGCCTCGCCGTCCGTCACGTCGATCGGTTCGGCGAGCGCGCCGGCTGCGGGCGCCTCGGCTTCGGCCTCCCGCTCCTCGCCGGAGGCGAGGCCCGCCTCGCCGCCGTTCTCGCGCCGGTCCTCGCCGTCGCCCTTCCGCCGCTTGCGGCCGCCGCGCTTGCCGCGCCGGCGGCGCTTGCCGTCTCCACCCTCGCCGCCGGTCTCGCGGCGCTCCTCGTTCCGCTGCGAGGCGGCGCGCTCCGGCGCCGCCGCGGCCTCCTCCTCTTCCTCGATCTCCTCGTCATCCTCCGGCGCCTCGTAGGCGCTTTCGGCGGAGACGCGGGGCGCGGCTTCGGGCCTCGGCTTCACGGCGCCCTTGATCTTCTCGATCCTGTAGTCCGGGCTGATGAGCGAGGGATCGGCCTCGATCACGAGGTCGAGCCCGTAGCGCGCCTCGATCGCGGCGACATGGGCGCGCTTCTGGTTCACAAGGAAGTTGGCGATGGCCACCGGGGCCGCCACCCGCACCTCGCGGGAGCGGGCGCGCACGCCCTCCTCCTCCACCTCGCGGAGAATGGCGAGGGCCACATTGTCGGCGGAGCGGACGATGCCGGTGCCGTGGCAATGCGGGCAGGGCGCCGTCGTCGCCTCGATCATGCCGGGGCGGAGCCGCTGCCGCGACATCTCCATCAGGCCGAAGGCGCTGATCCGGCCGATCTGGATGCGGGCGCGGTCGTCCTTCAGCCGGTCCTTGATCCGCTTCTCGACCGCGCGGTTGTTCCGGCCCTCGTCCATGTCGATGAAGTCGATGACGATGAGGCCCGCAAGGTCGCGCAGGCGGAGCTGCCGCGCGATCTCGTCCGCCGCCTCGAGATTGGTCTTGAGCGCGGTTTCCTCGATCGAGTGCTCGCGCGTCGAGCGGCCGGAGTTCACGTCGATGGCGACGAGCGCCTCGGTCACCCCGATCACGATGTAGCCGCCGGATTTCAGCTGCACCGTGGGGTTGAACATGGCGGAGAGATGGCTCTCCACCTGGTGCTTGACGAAGAGCGGCGTCGTCTCCCGATGCAGCTGCACGTTCTTCGCGTGGCTCGGCATCAGCATCTTCATGTAGTCCTTGGCCTCGCGATAGGCCTCCTCGCCGTCGACGACGATGGTGTCGATCTCGCGCCCGTAGAGGTCGCGGATCGAGCGCTTGATGAGGCTCCCCTCCTCATAGATCAGCGCCGGAGCGATGGATTTCAGCGTCAGCTCGCGCACCTGGTCCCATTGCCGGAGGAGGAACTCGTAGTCCCGCCGGATTTCCGTCTTGGTGCGCTTCGCGCCCGCGGTGCGGACGATGAGGCCCATGCCCTTCGGCACTTCGAGCTCGGAGGCGATCTCCTTCAGCTTCTGCCGGTCGGCGGCCTGGGTGATCTTGCGGCTGATCCCGCCGCCGCGCGCCGTGTTCGGCATCAGCACGCAATAGCGGCCGGCGAGGGAGAGATAGGTGGTGAGCGCGGCGCCCTTGTTGCCCCGCTCCTCCTTCACGACCTGGACCAGCATGATCTGCCGGACCTTGATCACTTCCTGGATCTTGTAGCGGCGGGTCGGCATCCGGCGCGGGCGCACCTCGTCCTCGACCGACTCGGCGCCGACCGATTCCACCTCGTCGCGCGCGTCGCCCTCGTCGGAGCGGCGAAGCTCCGTCACGCTCTCGCCGGAATCAGAGCCGGCGTCCTCGCCGATCTCGTCGTCCGGGCCGGCCTCGGGCGCAGCCTCGGGTTCTGGGCCGCGCGGGTCCTCCGCATCGTCCCGCGGGCCCGCGCTCTCGTCCGCCGCGCCCGATTCGCTCGCGCCTGCCTCGGCGCCCTCGCCCGGCTTGCGGCGGGAGCGGCTGCGGGGCGAGCGGCGGGAGCGGGACTTGCCGCGCGAGCCGTCCGCCCGCTCCTCGGCCTCCGCATCGTCATCCGCCTGGGCCGCGGCCTCGGCGGCGACCAGCGCCTCCCGGTCGGCGACCGGGATCTGGTAATAGTCGGGGTGGATTTCCGAGAAGGCGAGGAAGCCGTGCCGGTTGCCGCCATATTCCACAAAGGCCGCCTGGAGCGAGGGCTCCACGCGCGTCACCTTCGCGAGATAGATGTTTCCGGCTAGCTGCCGCTTGTTGATCGATTCGAAATCGAAATCGTCAACCCTCGTCCCGTCCAGAACCACGACCCGGGTTTCCTCCGGATGCGTGGCGTCGATAAGCATCTTCTTCGCCATTGAACCTTGCGCGGCGGCGCGCGGCGCGCGGATGCGCCCGGCGGCGCCGTCTTTCCTTGTGAGTCGAGCCGAACGGGCGGAGCCTCGCCGGCGGGCGCCGTTTCGGGCCCTGCGGTCGCTCTCGTTCCGGTTGTCGGTCTCGTCATGTCTGCAACCATGTCGCGGCTCGCGCCGCGGGCGTTTCGGGCGGCGCAGTATGCGCCGAAGGGGGCTGCGCGCCCGGGCGTCGATCGCCTGGCTCCGCCGGCCCCCGGCTGAAATTCAGCGGGGCGAGAGCCGGCCGGGGGCGCGAGCCGCGCACCGAAAGGCCCTCCCGATGACAATAGAGTCGCGTTCCGCGAAAGTCCAAAGGGATTTTCGCCGGGCGCGTCGCCCGTGCTATCCTCGCCCGAACGCCCGGGAACGGGGCGGAGGAGGCGGGCGGTTGCGACGGTTTCTGCTGGGATTCGGGGTTGTCGCGGCGCTCGCCGGAGCGGCCGCCGCCGCGGAGCCGCTCGCCTTTCGCGGCGCGGAGCTGCGGCCCGACGGGGCGGAGGAGCGCGTCGAGATCGCGCTTTCGGCGCGCCCACCCTTCCGCCTTTTCACGCTGGACGATCCGCCGCGCATCGTGCTCGACCTGCCGGAGACGGACTGGGCGGGCGCCGCGCCGCCTTCCGCGACGGGCCTGCGCCTCGTCCGCGGCCTCAGGTTCGGGGCGCGGGCGGGGGGCGCGCGGGTCGTCGTCGACCTCGCGCGCCCGGCCCGCATCCTCCGCGCCTACACGGAGCCGGACGGGGCGGGCGGCCGCATCGCGCTCGCGCTCGGGCCGACCGACGCCGCCTCCTTCGCCGCCCTCGCCGGCTGGCCGGAGGCGGCGCGCCCGGCGCCCATCCCTGCGCCGCCCCCCGTCGCGGAAGGGGAAGGGCCGCTCCTCGTCATGATCGACCCCGGGCATGGCGGCGCCGATCCGGGCGCGCTGTCCCGCGGGCTGGCGGAGAAGGACCTGACGCTGGACTACGCCCGCGCCCTCGCCGCCGAACTCGCCCGCCGCCCCGGCTTCCGCGCCGCGCTGACCCGGACGGGGGACGATTATGTCGGCCTTCGCGAGCGGGTGGAGCGGGCGCGCGCCGCCGGCGCCCATGCCCTTGTCTCCCTCCATGCCGACGCGCTGGCGGCGGGGGAGGCCGCGGGCGCCTCCGTCTTCACGCTTTCGGAAATCGCCTCTTCGGAGGAGGCGGCGGCGCTCGCCGAAGGGCATGAGCGGGGCGAGACGCTGGCGGGCGCCGAAGTCGCCGCCGTCGAATCCGACGTGGCGAAGGCGCTCCTTGACCTCTCCCGCCGGAGGACGGACGCGCGCTCCCGCCGCATGGCGTCGGAAATCGTCGCCGCGCTCGAAGCCGCAGCGCCCGTCCTCGAAGGGCGGGCGCTGCAATCGGCCGGCTTCCGCGTCCTCCGCGCGCCGGACGTGCCCTCCGCGCTCGTCGAGCTCGGCTTCCTTTCCAGCGCGGATGACCGGGCGCGCCTCCTCTCGGAAGAGGGCCGGGCGGCCGCCGTCACGGCGCTGGCCGAGGGGCTCGCCGCCTGGGCGCGGGTTGAGGAGGGCGCGGAATTCGACGCCTGGCGCGCGGCGCAGCCGCCGGATTGAGCCAAAAAAACGCATCCGGCCCTCAAATCGCCGCGCCCGGCGGTATATAGTCCTGAAAGACTCGCCGTATCGCGGCGCGAACCGCCATAACGGGGCCGAATGATCCGCTTCCTCGCCTTCCTCTTCAGCGCCGGCTCCATCGCCGCCATCGCCGGCGTCGCCACCGTGGGCGCGATCCTCTGGATCTATGACCGCGACCTGCCGGATTATGCGGAGCTGGCCGACTACCAGCCGGCGACGCTCACCCGTGTCTATTCCGGTGCGGGCGAGGTCATCGCCGAATTCGCCGAGGAGCGGCGCATCTTCACGCCCATCGACGAAATCCCGCCGCTGGTGAAGAACGCCTTCATCTCGGCGGAGGACAAGAACTTCTACACCCATTCCGGGGTGGACGGTCTCGGCGTCGTGAAGGCGGCGGTGGACAATATCAGCCGCATCCAGTCCGGCGACCGGCTGCGCGGCGCCTCCACGATCACGCAGCAGGTCATCAAGAATTTCCTCCTCGCCTCGGAGGGCGATGTCGAGCGCAAGATCAAGGAATTCATCCTCTCCTCCCGGATCGAGAGCGCGCTGACGAAGGACCAGATCCTCGAACTCTATCTGAACGAGATCTTCCTCGGGCAGAACGCCTATGGCGTCACCGCCGCCGCAAGGCGCTATTTCGGCAAGACGCCGGAGGAGCTTTCGCTGGCGGAGGCCGCCTATCTTGCGGCGCTGCCGAAGGCGCCCTCCTCGCTCCACCCCGTCCGCCAGCGCGAGGCGGCGGTCGGCCGGCGGAACTATGTGCTGGAGGAGATGGCGCAGAACGGCCATGTCACCCGGGCCGAGGCGGATGCGGCGAAGGCCGAACCGCTGGAGACCGTGGTGGGCGGCGAGATCGAGAGCCGTCTGCCGCCGATCCCCAACTACACCTATTTCACGGACGAGATCCGCCGCCAGCTTTCGGACCGGCTGGGGCGGGACGAGCTCTTCGGCGGCGGCCTCTCCGTCCGCGCCACGATCGACGAGCGGCTGCAGGCCGCAGCCGCCCGCGCGCTCCGCGGCAAGCTCGAAAGCTGGGACCGGGAGAAGGGCGTCTGGCGCGGCCCGCTCGCCCGGCTCGAAGGCGTCTCGCCGGAGGACGAGGCCGGCTGGCGCGACGCGCTCGCCGCCGCGCCGGCGCCGACCGATATCGAGGGCTGGCGCAAGGCGGTCGTCCTCTCCGTCGGGCAGCGGAGCGCGCGCGTCGGCATCGACGGCGTGGAGGAGGATTCGGACGGCCACTTCATTCCCTTCGAGGACATGCGCTGGGCCCGTCCGCAGCGCGAGGACGGCTCGACCGGCCCGGCGCCGAAAGGGCCGGGGGACCTGCTCGCGGAAGGCGACGTGATCCTCGTCACCGACCTCCGGAAGGAGGACGGGAGCTTCGAGCGCTGGTCGCTCCGGCAGGTTCCCGAAATCCAGGGCGCCTTCATGGCGATGGACCCGCATACCGGACGCGTCCTCGCGCTCCAGGGCGGGTTCTCCTACGAGCATTCGGTCTTCAACCGGGCGACGCAGGCCTACCGGCAGCCCGGATCGAGCTTCAAGCCCTTCGTCTTCGCCGCCGCGCTCGACAACGGCTATTCGCCGGCGACCATCGTGCTCGACGCGCCGGTGGTGGTGGAGTTCGCCGGCGGCGACTGGAAGCCGAAGAACTATTCCAACAAGTTCTACGGCCCCTCGCCGCTCCGCCTTGGCCTCGAAATGTCGCGCAACCTGATGACGGTGCGGCTGGCGCAGGATGTCGGCATGGACACGGTGGCGGATTATGCCGAGCGCTTCGGCGTCTATGACGACATGCCCGCCCATCTCTCCTTCGCGCTCGGCGCGGGGGAGACGACGCTCTGGCGCATGGTCGCGGCCTACGGGATGTTCGCCAATGGCGGGCGGCGCGTGGAGCCGACGCTGGTGGACCGGGTGCAGGACCGCTACGGCCGCACCGTCTATCGCCACGACCAGCGCGAATGCGACGCCTGCGCAGCCACCGCGCCGACGGCGGAGGAGCCCTGGCCCCAGCCCGTCGCCCGCCGGATCATGGACCGGATCACCGCCTATCAGCTCGTCTCGATGATGGAGGGCGTGGCGAGCCGCGGCACCGCCTCCCGCCTCTCCGCGCTCGGCGTCCCCGTCGCCGGCAAGACGGGGACGACGAACGAGGCGAAGGACGCCTGGTTCGTCGGCTTCACGCCCAATCTCGTGGCCGGCTGCTTCATCGGCTACGACAATCCGAAGCCGATGGGCCGGGGCGGCACCGGCGGCGGCATGTGCGCGCCGGTCTTCCAGGCCTTCATGGAGGAGGCGCTGAAGATCATCCCGGCGGGCGAATTCGACGTGCCCGAGGGCGTCGAGTTCGCGATGGTGAACCGCTACACGGGCGAGCGCCTGCCGGACGGCTCCGGCGGGAACCTGATCCGGGAGGCGTTCCGGGAGGGGCAGGCGCCCGGGCTCTACCAGACGGCTGCGGTGGTCGGCGACGTCACCTCCTCCTTCTTCGGGAGCGGCGACCTGCCGGTGAGCCTCGGCGGCGATGTCGGCTCCGCGCTGATCGGCGACGGAGAGACGGACGCGGCAGGGGGCGCCGAGGCCGGGGCGGAGGCGGGCGCCGAGACGGGCGCGACGCTGGCGCCCGCCCGCCCGCGGCCGCCGCGGAGCCTCGACCGGGACCTGGAGAGCGGCGGGCTTTATTGAGTTCGGGAGACGCTCACGGCGCCATACGGCCGTAGCGGTGCGGGCGGCCTCAAGAAGCGCCCGGCCGATCCGCCCCGCGGATCGGCCCGCGGCCGCCCGCCCCAAGGCGGCCGCGAGACGCTGCCACCCGGGCGGTCGCGGGCCGATGCAGACCGACGCGGCGGCTTGGCGCCCCTCGCCCTCCGGCCTTCGCCTCCGGGCGACGGCCTCGGCGACCCTCCCCCGGAGGGTCGCTTGTCGAGGCCGGGGCGAGGTCGGCGGGCGCGCGCCATCGATGACCGTCCCCCCGCCCCGCCTTTGACCGCGCCGCCCGCCTCGCCTATGTGGGGGGCGAAGCGGAAGAGACCCGAGCCATGCGCGCCGAAACGATCACGACCATCGAGGCCATCGAGAAATCCCTCGCCCTCCTGCGCCAGCGCATCGGCTGGGAGAGCGCGGAGCGGCGGCTCGACGAGCTGAACGCGCGGGCGGAGGACCCTTCCCTCTGGAACGACCCGGCCCATGCCCAGGCCGTGATGCGCGACCGGCAGATCCTCGCCGACAAGATCGACGGCTACAACGCCCTCGCGCAGGAGCTTGCCGACAACCGGGAGCTGGTTGAGCTCGGCGAGGCGGAGGACGACGAAGAGATCGTCGCCGAAGCCGAGGCCGCGCTCGCCGCGCTGAAGGCCCGCGCGGCGGAGAAGGAGCTGGAGGCGCTGCTCGACGGCGAGGCCGACGCGAACGACACCTATCTCGAGATCAACGCCGGCGCCGGCGGCACCGAGAGCTGCGACTGGGCGCAGATGCTCGCCCGCATGTATGTCCGCTGGGCCGAGCGGCGCGGCTACAAGGTGGAGATGACGGCGCAGACGCCGGGGGAGGAGGCGGGCATCCGCTCCGTCACCTATCTCGTGAAGGGCCACAACGCCTTCGGCTGGCTGAAGGCGGAAAGCGGGGTGCACCGGCTCGTCCGCATATCCCCGTTCGACAGCGCGGCGCGGCGGCACACGTCCTTCTCCTCGGTCTGGGTCTATCCGGTGGTTGACGATTCCATCGAGATCGACATCCAGCCGAACGACATACGGATCGACACGTTCCGCTCCTCCGGCGCCGGCGGGCAGCATGTGAACACGACCGACTCGGCCGTTCGCATCACCCATTTCCCGACCGGGATCGTCGTGACCTCCTCCGAGAAGTCGCAGCACCAGAACCGGGACATCGCGATGAAGGCGCTGAAATCGCGCCTCTACGACCTCGAACTGAAGAAGCGGAACCAGATCATCCAGGACCTGCACGACGCGAAGGCGGATGCGGGCTGGGGCAACCAGATCCGCTCCTATGTCCTCCAGCCCTACCAGATGGTGAAGGACCTCCGGACGGGGGTGGAGACCTCGGACACGCAGGGCGTGCTCGACGGCGGGCTCGACGCCTTCATGGCCGAGGCGCTGGCGCAGGACGTGACGGGCAAGAGCCGGGCCGAGGCGACGGCGGAATAAGCGGCGGGGGCGCCTCGCCCGCCCATTGGCCCGTGCGTCCGGCACGGGCCGCGGCCTCCCTCCCCCCAAGGGAGGCCGCATCGCAACGGCTCAAGACGCCCAATCGTTCGAGGCTGTGACGCTATAAACCGCAAGGACCAATCGTCCCGAGGCGACCTCCCGAGGGAGGCCGCAACCCTTCCCGCCCATGCCAACCTGCGCTTCGCTCCGGCCCGACGATTCTCAGGAACCCATAAATATCAGCCGCTTGACCCCTCTGCACTCCGTGTGCAGGTCACCCGAGGCCGGCCGGGCGCCGGGCGTGGTGGTCGGTGATCGTCTGGAACGCATGGCCCGCCGCGAAAAGCGCCGACTCCGAGAGATGCGGCCCGACGAGCTGCATCGCGACCGGCGCCCCCGCCCCGTCGAACCCGGTCGGGAGCGTCAGCGCCGGGCTCCCCGAGAAGTCGAAGGGCGCGGTGTAGCGGAGGATGTCGAGCAGCCTTTGCGGCTCCGCCCCGTAATCCGCCATCGCCGCGAGCGTGGGGATGCGGACGGGCATGGCCGGGCAGAGGAGCATGTCGCAATCGCGGAACATCGCCCGGAGGCCGCCGCAGAAGTCGAGCCGCATCGTCACGATCTCCGCGATCCGCGCGCCCGTGGTCGCCAGCCCTTCCTCGATCAGCTGCGCCAGCGCCGGGCCGTATTCCGTCTTCCGCGCCGGGTAGGTCGCCCGGTGGGCATGGGCCGTCTCGACCGAGCACATCGCGATCCAGCCGGCGACCAGCCGCTCCCAGGGCGGCAGGCTCACCTCCCGCACCCGCGCGCCGAGGTCGAGCAGCGCCCGCTCCATCTCCCCGAGCGCGGCGGCGACATCCGGCTCCACCGCCTCCACATAGGCGCGGTCGACGCCGACCACCCTGCCCCGGAGCCCGGCGCCGATTTCGGCCAGATAATCCGGCACGGCGTCGACCAGCGCCGTCGGGTCCGCCGGGTCCGCGCCCGCCATGACTTGCAGCATCGCCGCGGCGTCCGCCGAGGTCCGGCACATCGGCCCGAGATGATCCAGCGAATCGGCGAGCGGGAAGACCCCGGCGCGGCTCACGCGGCCCCAGGTCGGCTTCATGCCGGTGAGGTTGCAGGTGGCCGAGGGAAAGCGGATCGAGCCGCCGGTATCCGACCCGATCGCGCCGAAGCACATGCCGGCGGAGACCGCCGCGCCCGAACCGGTGGAGGAGGAGCCGACCCAGAGATCGGCGCCCCAGGGGTTGATCGGCGCCGGGTCCTCCGGATGGTGGCTGGTATAGGCCCCCTCCGTCATCTTCAGCTTGCCGAGGGAGATCGCGCCCGCGCGCTCCAGCCGGTCCACGATGGTCGCGTTCCGCGCCGGGATGCGCCCGGCCATGATCTTCGTCCCCGCCGTCGAGGGGGCGAAGACGGTGTCGCATAGGTCCTTGAGCCCGAGCGGGACGCCGTGCAGGGGGCCTCGGAGGATGCCCCGCGCGCGCTCCGCATCCAGCGCCGCCGCCTGCTCCATCGCCCGCTCGCCGCAGAGATGGGACCAGGCGCCGACCTTCGACTCCAGCGCGCCGATCCGCTCCAGCAGCGCCGCCGTCACCGCCTCCGCCGTGATCTCCCCGCGGGCGATGCGCCCGGCCGTCTCCGTCAGCGTCGCGAATCCGATTTCTTCCGCCATGGCCCTCTCCCTCGCCTCGCCGCAGCCTAGCGCGGCGCGGCGGCGCTGCAAGCGCGCCGGCCTTGACCGATCCCGCGACGGGGCGCGAAAAGGCGGGTGAGCGAAGGCGACGATCTTCGCCGCAAGGGAGGACGTGATGAAACAGGCGAAGCTCTACGCGCATGGCGCGCCGCATGAGGTCGTGCGGGTGGACGAGGTTCCGGAGCCGGACGCGCCGGGGCCGGGCCGCGCGCTCGTCCGCGTCATGGCCTGCGGGATCAACCCGGCGGACCTTCTCGGCTTCGAGGGCCGCTATCCCGGCCCCTCGCCCCTCCCCGCGCCTTGCGGGATCGAAGGCGCCGGGATCGTCGAGGCGGCGGGGGAGGGCAGCGGGCTGGAGACCGGCGACCATGTCATCATCCTCACCCGCGCCAACTGGGCCGAATATGTCGAGGAAAGCGCGAACGCGCTGATCCGGATCCCGAAGACGCTCGGCTGGCGGGACGCGGCGCAGCTCAAGGTCAACCCGCCCACCGCCTACCGGATGCTGGTGGACTACAAGGCGCTGAAGCCGGGCGACTGGGTGATCCAGAACGCCGCCAATTCCGCCGTCGGCCTCCATCTCATCCGCTTCGCGAAGGACATGGGGGTGAAGACCGCCAACATCGTCCGCCGCGCCGACCTCATCGAGCCGCTGAAGGCGCATGGCGGCGACATCGTCCTTGTCGGCGGGCCTGACCAGGCGGAGCGGCTGCGGGCGGAGATCGGGGATGCGAACGTCCCCCTCGGGATCGACGCGATCGGCGGCGCGGCGACGCGCTGGATGGCCGATTGCCTTTCGGACGGGGCGGAGCTGGTGAATTACGGCTATCTCTCCGGCGACCCCTGCCAGATCGAACCCTCCCACCTCATCGTCCGCGGCATGACGCTGACCGGCTTCTGGCTCGGCAGCTGGCTCGGCCCGGCGCCGCGGGCGGAGAAGCACAAGCTCTTCGACGAGATGGCGGCGGCCTTCACGAGCGGGAAGATCGTCTCCCCCGTCGAGGCGGAATACGGATTGGACCGGATCGAGGAGGCGCTGCGCCACGCCGCATCCGGCGGGCGCGGCGGCAAGATCCTCCTCACGCCGAACGGGCCGCTCGCATGATCCTCGCGGAGAGCATCGGCCGGCTGGAGACGGAGAGCGCCTTCGAGGTGCTGGCCCGCGCCGCGGCCCTGGAACGGCAGGGCCGCGAGATCATCAATCTCGGCATCGGCCAGCCGGATTTCCGCACGCCTGAGCATGTCGTCGAGGCGGCGGTGAAGGCGCTCCGCGACGGCGCGCACGGCTATACGCCGGCGCAAGGCCTGCTGCCGCTCCGCGAGGCGGTGGCGGCCGACGTGGCGAAGCGGCGGGGGGCCGAGATTTCCCCAGAGAACATCGTCATCATGCCGGGCGGCAAGCCGACCATGTTCTTCGCCATGATGCTCTTCGGCGAGCCGGGGGCGGAGATCATGTATCCCGACCCGGGCTTCCCCATCTATCGCTCGATGATCCGCTATACGGGGGCGGAGGCGGTGCCCATCGTGCTGCGGGAGGAGAACGGCTTCGCCTTCTCCGCCGACGAGATCCTCGCCGGGATCACGCCGCGCACCCGGCTCGTCATCGTCAACTCGCCGGGCAACCCCACGGGCGGCGCCGCGCCGCGCGAGGAGGTGGAGAAGCTCGTCGCCGGGCTGATGGACCACCCGCATGTCGCGCTGATGGCGGACGAGATTTACGGGCGGATGCTCTATGAAGGGCGGGAGCATGTGAGCTTCCTCTCCTTCCCGGAAATCCGGGATCGCCTGATCCTGCTCGACGGCTGGTCGAAGACCTACGCAATGACGGGCTGGCGGCTCGGATGGTCGTACTGGCCCGACGCGCTGATCGAGAAGGCCGTGCGGCTCTGCGTCAACTCGCATTCCTGCGTGAACGCGGCGACGCAATGGGCCGGGATCGCGGCGCTGGAAGGCCCGCAGGACGCCGTGGAGGCGATGATGCGCGCCTTCGACGAGCGGCGGCGGGTGATCGTGCGGCGGCTCAACCAGCTTCCGGGCGTCACCTGCCTCGACCCGGCGGGGGCCTTCTACGCCTTTCCGAACATCTCGGGGACGGGCGCGGATGCGCGGACGCTTCAGACGCGGTTCCTTGAAGAAGCGGGCGTGGCGACCGTGGCGGGGCCGAGCTTCGGGCTCCACGCGAAGGATTACATCCGCTTCAGCTACGCCAATTCGGTGGAGAACATAGAGCGGGCGATGGACCGGATCGCGGGGGTGCTCTGAGCGGAGCCTCCGGGGCGCCTCAGCGCGTCGTCGGGTCCAGCCGGTCCCTCAGCCAGTCGCCGAGCGATGAGACGGCGAGCGTCGTCAGCACGATCACGACGGCGGGGGAAAGCAGGATCCACGGCGCGCGCGTGATGTATTCGCGCCCGTAGCCGACCATGTTGCCGAGGCTCGTCATCGGCGGCTGCACGCCGAGGCCGAGGAAGGAGAGGCCGGATTCGAGCAGGATCACCTCCGGGAAGACCAGCGTCATCGAGACGATGAGGGTCGAGGCGATGTTCGGCAGGATGTGCCGGAGATAGACGCGCCGCGGCGTCCCGCCGAGCTGGCGCACCGCGCTGGCGTAGCCCTGCGCCCCGGCGGAAATGGCGAGGCCGCGCGCGATGCGCGCATAGCGCTCCCAGCCGTAGAGGCCCATCAGCAGCACCAGAAGCGTCAGGTCGTTCCCGAAGAAGGCGAGCACGGCGAGGGCGAGAATGAGGAACGGCATCGCCGCCTGGAAATCCGCGAGCATCAGCACCGCCTGCTCCACCCAGCCGCGGAAATGCGCCGCGAGGAAGCCGAGCGTCGTGCCGAGCGCCGCGGAGATCAGCGTCGCGCCGAAGGCGATGATGAGCGAGACGCGGATCGAGGCGATGAGGCGCGAGAGGACGTCCCGCCCCAGCTCGTCCGTCCCGAGCCAGTGGCCCTCGGTGAAGGGCGGGGAGAGGCGCGCCATCAGGTCCATCGCGGTGAATTCCTGCGGCGCCACGAAGTCCCCGAAGACCGCGAGGAAGAGCATCAGCGCGATCCAGAGGAGCGCGAGGAGGATGCCGAGCGGCGGCCGGGCGAGACCGGGGCGCGGGGCGGAGGCTTCGGCGAGCGCCATCTCAGTGCGCCCCCTGCCCCGCGCCGCGCCGCATCCGCGGGTCGAGCGCGCCGTAGAGGAGATCGACGATCAGGTTGGCCGTCACCATCGTCGCCGCGACGAGGAGGAGGATGGTCTGCACCACCGCAAGGTCGCGGTTCGAGACGGCGACGACGAGGAGCCGCCCGACCCCGGGCCAGGAGAAGACACTCTCCACCACCACCGCCCCCGCGATCAGGCTGCCGACCATGAAGCCGACGATGGTCACGGTCGGGATCGCCGCGTTCGGCAGGGCGTGGCCGCGGATCACCGCGCCCCAGGGCACGCCCTTGGCCGAGGCGGTGCGGATATAGGGCTGGCCCAGCACCTCGATCATCGCCGAGCGCGTGAACCGGGCGAGGATCGCCGCGCCGCCGACGCCCATCGTGACGATGGGCAGCACCGCATGGAGCCATGTGTCCCGCCCGCCGGAGGGGAGCCAGCCGAGCTGCACGGAGAAGACCATCACGAGCACGAGGCCGAGGACGAAGGAGGGGACGGTGAAGCCCGCGACAGCGACCAGCATCACCGTCCGGTCGATCGGCCCGCCGCGATGCATCGCGGCGTAGACGCCGGCGGGAATGCCGATGCCGATCTTGAGGAGGAGCGCGGGCACGGTCAGCGCCAGCGTGGCCGGGATGCGGTCCGCCACCAGTTCGAGAGCCGGGCGCCCGTCCCGCATCGAATTGCCGAGGTCGCCGGAGGCTATCGCCCCGAAATAACTGAAATATTGCCGCCAGAGCGGCTCGTCGAGCCCCCAGCTTTCCCGGAAGGCGCGGATCGCCTCGGGCGGCACTTCCGGGCCGAGGATCAGCGTCGCCGGGTCTCCGGAGAGCCGCAGCACGACGAAGGCGAAGGTGACGACGAGCGCCACGGTGAGAAGCGCGCGGCCGAAGCGGACGGCGAGAAAGCGGAGCATCAGGCGGCCTCCTGCCCGGAAAGCGGCGCGACGAGATGGCAGGCCGCGCGCCGCCCGGCCCCGAGATCGGCGAGCGAAGGAACCTCCGCCCGGCAGCGGGGGACGGCGACGGCGCAGCGCGGATGGAAGGCGCAGCCCGAGGGCCGCGCGGCCGGATTCGGCGGCTCGCCTTCGAGGAGGATGCGCTTGCCCGTCTTGCCCGGCGCCGGCGCCGCGGAGACGAGGGCCTTCGTATAGGGATGGACCGGCCGGGCGAAGATGTCGTCCGCCGCCCCCTCCTCCACGATCCGGCCGAGATACATGACGGCGACCCGCGCGCTGATCTGCCGGACGACGCGGAGATCGTGGCTGATGAAGATCATGGCGAGGCCAAGCTCCGCCTGGAGGTCGGAGAGAAGATTCACCACCTGCGCCTGGATCGAGACGTCGAGCGCCGAAACCGGCTCGTCGCAGACGAGAAGATCGGGCCGCGTGGCCAGCGCGCGTGCGATCACGGCGCGCTGCCTCTGCCCGCCGGACAGTTCATGCGGCCGCCGCGCGCCGATCCGCGCGGAGAGGCCGGTGGCGGCGAGCAGCTCCGCCGCCCGCGCGGCGCGATCTTCCGGCGCGCCGATCCCGTGGATGTCGAGCGGTTCCTTCACCTGCGCCGCGACGGTGAGCCGCCGGTCGAGCGCGCCGAGCGGGTCCTGATATATCATCTGCATCCGCGCCCGCAGGCGGCGCCATTCGGGCGAGCCCGGCGGCGGCATGGCCGCGCCGTCGAAACGCGCCTCGCCTTCGTCGGGCGCCTCGAAGCCGAGGAGGAGCCGCCCGGCGGTGGACTTGCCGGAGCCCGATTCGCCGACGACGCCCAGCGTCTCCCCCCGCCCGAGGCGGAGCGAGACATGGTCCACCGCCCGGACAGCGACCGGGCGGCCGAAGACGCCGCGGCGCGAGGCGTAGACGCGCGCGAGCCCCTCCGCCTCCAGCAGCGGCGTCATGCCGTCACCTTCCGTTCGGCGCGGGAGGGGGTTGAGCGGAGCGGGAAGAAGCATGCGGCGCGGCGGGCCGGGCCGACCTCGGTGAGCGCAGGGACCGCCCCGGCGCAGGCGGACGCGGCCTTCGGGCAGCGGGGCGCGAAGGCGCAGCCGGGCGGCGCCTCCCTCGGGTCGGGCACGGTTCCCGGAATCGCCGTCAGCCGCCGGCGCGGCCCGTCGAGCAGCGGCAGCGCGCCGATCAGGCCCTCGGCATAGGGATGGCGCGGCGCCTCGAAGAGCGCGAGCGCCGGCGCCTCCTCCACGATCCGACCGGCATACATCACCGCGACGCGGTCGCAGGTCTCCGCCACGACGCCGAGATCGTGGCTGATGAGGACGAGCGCCATCCCCGTCTCCTTCCGCAGCGACGCGAGGAGTTCGAGAATCTGCGCCTGGATTGTCACGTCGAGCGCGGTGGTCGGTTCGTCCGCGATCAGGAGGTCGGGCCGGCCGGCGAGCGCCATGGCGATCATCGCGCGCTGGTTCTGCCCGCCCGAAAGCTCGTGCGGATAGGCGGAGAGGCGGCGCGCGGAATCGGGCATCCCGACGAGATCAAGGAGCCGCTTCGCCTCCGCCATCCGCGCCCGCCCGTCGAGCCCGCGATGGAGCGCCAGCGCCTCGCCGATCTGCTTGCCGATGGTCAGCACTGGGTTGAGTGAGGAGGCCGGGTCCTGAAAAATCATCGCGACGCGGCCGCCGCGCAGGCGGTCCAGCGTCGAAGCGGGCGCGCCGAGGATCTCGGCGCCCTCGAGCCGGACGGAGCCCGAAACCGCCGCATGGGGCGGCAGGAGCCCGAGCGCGGCGAGCCAGGTTACGGATTTCCCCGAACCCGATTCGCCGACGAGCCCGAGCGCCTCCCCCGGCGCGAGCGAGAGATCGACGCCGTGAAGGGCGGCCGCCCCGTCAAAGGAGACGGAGAGGCCGCTGATGGCGACGAGAGGGGTCAAGACCGTCCCATCTCGAAGTTGCCGGGGCGGAAGTCCATCGCGAAGGCCGGCGCCGCCTGCCACTTGATCGACTTCGGCTTCGCCGTGAACGTCGCGTTCTGGTGGAGCACGGTGAAGGCCGGGTCCTCCCGCTCGCAGATTTCCAGCATCCGCCGGAAGGCCTGCTTGCGCGCCGCCCGGTCCGTCGAAGTCAGCATGACCTCGGACATCTGGTTGGCCTCGGCGTTCGTCCATTCGCCCCATTGCTGCTGGCCGCCATTCGGGCCGTGCTGGTTCACGATGGAGGAGACGGGGTCGTTGAACGGCGCGGAGTTGGACCAGTCGCGGATCGCGCGGGTCTCGCCCCGTTCGAGGATCTGGCCCCAGTTCTCGACCATCTGGATCTCGACGTTGAGGCCCACGGTCTTCCACATCTCGACGAGGATCTGCGCCGTCGCGACCTGGTTGGTGTAGTAGTTGTTGAGGAGGCGATAGGGGATCGGGTCCCCCTTGTAGCCGGACTGCTTCACGAGGTCGGCGGCGAGCGCCGGGTCATAGGCGGGAACCGCCCAGTCCTCGATGAACATGTCGTCGTAATAGGGCCACTGGAGCCCCTTGGGGACGGTGGTCCGCCCGGCCCAGAGCGCGTCCACGATCAGCTGCCGGTCGATGGCGTGGGTGAGCGCGCGGCGCACCAGCGGGTCCTGCAGCTGTTCGTGGTGCTTGTCGAACACGGTGAGGCGATGATTGAGGATCGTCCCGCCCTGCACCTCGAAGGCGGCGTTCGCCTCGATGCCGGGGATCTGGTCCGGCGGCATGTCGCAGGCGAACTGGTATTCGCCGGAGAGGAGGCCGTTCACGCGGCTCGCCACCTCGGGGACCTCGACGAAGCGGATCGAGGCGAGCGGTGGGCGGCCGCCCCAGTATTCGTCATGCGCGACGAGGAGGAGATGGCTGTCCGGCGAGAACTCGGCGACCATGTAGGGGCCGGTGGTGACGGGCTTCCTCGCCCAGTCGAGATAGGAGGAGGCCTCGTCCCAGCCGCGCTGCGAGCAGATGTCGGACCCGTAGCGGGAGAGGCGGCCCTCCAGCGTCACGTCCGGGGAGGCGTTGTGGAAGCGCACCGTGTAGCGGTCCACCGGCTCGACCTTCACGAGGTCGGGCCAGGCGCTGCGGGCATAGGCCGTCACTTCGGTCGGCAGCTCCTTGCCGGCGCGCGGCGGCGTGCCCTGCTCAAGCGTCGTGATCGTGGAGCGGTTCTTCGCCTCGGTGTCGCCGAACATGCGCTCGCGCGAGAAGGTGAAGGCCACGTCCTCCGCCGTCATCTCGTCGCCGTTATGGAACTTCACGCCCTGGCGAAGCTTCAGCTCGACCGTCTGCGGGTCGATCCGGCGCCATTCGGTGGCGAGGAGCGGCACGCTCTTGAGGCCGCCGAGCCAGTCGCGGCCGATGAGGCCCTCCCAGATCGAGGAGAAGAAGATCCGCTCCCCGACATTGGACTGCTCGCGCATCACGTCGAGCGTGTTGGAGTTGGAGACCTTCTGCACCGCGATGGTGATCGAGGGGCGCTGGTCGGACTGGCCGATGGCGAAGCGCGGCAGGATCAGCGCGCCGGTCGCGGCGGCGCCGCCGCCGAGGACGAGACGGCGAGTGAGGCTGGTCATCGGGACCTCCTTCTGAAGTGGGGCTCAAGGGTTTTCAGGGTCGGCGCGAGGCGAGTCCTCGCGATGATGCGCAGTTGAAGTTTTGGTGAAGGCTCTGGGTCAGCGTACGAGGCCGAGCCCGACGAGATGCGCGGCGCCGGCCGGGATGCGCGAATTGTCCCGCAATTCCAGAACCAGCCGCGGCTTCGTCTCCAGTCGCGCGAGGGCGGTGAAGACGGCGCGCCAGGGGATCGTCCCCTCGCCCGGCGCCCAGTGCCGGTCCGCATGGCCGTCCGCGTCCTGCACATGGACATGGTCGAGCATCTCGCCCGCGACGGCGACGTGATAGTCCACCGCCGCGCCGCCGGTGGAGACCTGCGCATAGAAGGCGTGCCCGGTATCGAGCGAGACCTTCACCGCGGGCGAATCGAAGGAGCGGGCGAGGGCGAGACGGTCCCTCGGGTCCTTGTCCTCGATGTTCTCGATGACGAGCGTGACGCCGGTCTCCTCCGCCCGCTTCACGACGGCGCCGAGCGTCTGATGCGCCCGCTCCACCACTGCGTCGCGTGCGCCGGGCGTATAGTCGAGATTGTTGAAGTCCCAGGTCGTGTAGGGGCTGTGGATCACCATCTGCGTCGCGCCGAGGCCCTCGCAGACTTCGAGGCCCTTCAGCATCCGGCGGATGACGAGCGCCCGCACGTCCGCGTCATGGCTCGCGATGGTGAAGCCCCAGAAGGGGCCGTGGATGCCGAGCCGACCCCGCCAGCCGTCGAGCTGGCGCTTCGCCTCGGCGGCGAGGCCCGACCAGTCCTCCAGCGCGTCGATCCGGAAGAAGTCCTGGATTTCGAGGTCGCGGTCGGCCTCGATCAGCCAGTCGCGATAGACCGGCAGGAGCGCGATGGGCATCGCGGCGCCGATGGCGGGAAGGGCGGGGTCGGTCATGGGCGGAACATCCTCGGGTTGCGGCGCCGAGGCTTGGACCACCGTTCCGCGACACGGATTTTTCGGCGCCGTAACCCTTCGCTGACAAAGCCCGAACGGCGTTCGCCGCGGTAAAGCCGCCCGCGAAGTCACCAAAGCGTCGCAGGAGCGGCCTAAGCGGGGTTCCATGAGCGCGCGCGAATGCGAAACCTCCGTCCGGCTGATCCAGTCCTGTGAGCGGGTGATCCGCCGCTCGCGCCGCTTCTCCGACGTGACGGTGCGCGCCATCGCGGCGGAGGCCGGCGTCGCCGCCTCCTCCGTCTCGCATCATTTCGGCTCGCTGGAGGACCTCGTGGCCGCGACGGCGATGGACGCCTATCGCCGCCTCAACGCGGAGCGGCTGACGGCGCTCCAGGCGGAGATCGACCGGCGGCGGCCCGAGCCGCCGGGCCTCGCCGGCGTGCTCGCCGCGCTTGTCGGCCCCTCGATCCGCTGGAGCCTCGACCCCGAAAGCCGCTACCGCGTCTTCACCTACATGCACGGCCTCGCCACGCTGAGCGACCGGCCAGGCCGCTTCGCGCGGATGACGGAGAGCCTCGACCATCACCGCGCCTTCATCCGGCAGCTCCGGCGGATCGCGCCCTGGTTCGACGAGGGGGAGATCGGCTGGCGGGTCAACGCCGTGCTCGGCGTCCGCAGCCAGATCACCCGGCACCGCGCCCGCTCCCGCCTCCTCGCGGGAGGAGGCGGGGCGGAGGACCCGGAGGCGCTGATCGAGCGGATCGTGGAGGTCTCCGCGCCGATGTTCGCGCGGCCCGAGCCGCCCGGCTCCCGAACGCCGTTCGGCGCCCGTCACGCAGCTGTCGGGGAATCGCTCTAGGCCCGTCTCCGGAGGGAACGCATGGCCGGAATCCGCATCGAGGGCTTGAGCAAGGATTTCGGCGGCCCCGCCGTCGTCAGCGACGTCGATCTCTCCATCGCGTCCGGAGATTTCGTCGTCATCCTCGGGCCTTCGGGCTGCGGCAAGTCCACCCTGCTGCGCATGATCGCCGGGCTGGAGGAGCAGGGCGCCGGGAAGATCGAAATCGACGGGGAGCCGATGGAGGGCGTCCCGCCCGGGCGGCGCGGCTGCGCGATGGTGTTCCAGAACTACGCGCTCTATCCGCATATGAGCGTCGCCGGGAATATCGGCTATGCGCTGAAGGTCGCCGGCGTTCCGCGCGCGGAGCGCGAGGCGCGGGTGCGGGAAGTCGCCGCGATGCTGGAGCTGGAGCCGCTCTTGGAGCGGCGGCCGCACCAGCTTTCCGGCGGGCAGCGGCAGCGTGTGGCGATGGGGCGGGCCATGGTCCGCCGTCCGCGCGTCTTCCTCTTCGACGAGCCGCTCTCGAATCTCGACGCCCGGCTCCGGCTCCAGATGCGGCTGGAGATCAAGCGGCTCCACCGCGCGCTTGGCGCGACCTCGATCTTCGTCACCCATGACCAGCTCGAGGCGATGACGATGGCGGACCGGCTGGTGGTGATGGAGGGCGGGCGCATCCGGCAGGTCGGTGCGCCCGGCGAGGTCTGGCGCCGCCCCGCCTCCCGCTTCGTCGCCGGCTTCGTCGGCACGCCGCCGATGATCTTCTTCCCCGCCCGGATCGACCGGGAAGGGCGGGCCCGCGCCGCGGGCGGCTGGGAGCCCTGCCCCGGCGCGCGATGGCGCCTTCCCGAGGGCGCGGCGCTCGAACTCGGGGTCAGGCCGCAGGACATAGCGGCGGACCCGTCCAGCCCCGGCCCGCGCTTCGCGCCCGACCTCGCGGAGGACATGGGCGCCGAGCTTCACATCCACGCCCGCGCGCCGGGCGGCGAGGCGGTGACGCTGATCCGCCGGGCGGGCGAGGCGGCGCCCTCCGCGCCCTTCGCCGTCCGCATCCCCGCCGCCCATGTCCACGCCTTCCGGGCGGAGGACGGCGCGCGGGCAGAACCCGAACCCGTCGCAACCGAGAGTGAGACCCAATGGCGAGAGACCCGGTCTTCGTCCACCTGACCGACATCCATATCGGCCGGCCGGACGACCCGCACCTGCACAGCGACACGCTCACGACGCTCCGCGCCGCGCTGGCGGAAATCGCGCGGATCGCGCCGGCGCCGGATTTCATCGTGGCCTCGGGCGACCTCACGAACGCCGGGGACGCTGAGAGTTTCCGCGTTCTCGCGGCGGAAATGGCGCGGACGGGCCTGCCCGTGATCTGGGCGCTCGGCAACCACGACACGCGGGAAGGGTTCCACGAGGCGATGACGGGAAGCGCCTCCTCCGCCCCGCTCGACCATGACGCCGTCCATGCCGGCGTGCACGTCATCGCGCTCGACACCTCGGTTCCGGGCGCCATCGGCGGCGCGCTGGACGAGGCGCAATTCGGCTTTCTGGAGGATCGGCTGGCGGCGCATCCCGGCCTGCCGAAGCTGATCGTCGCGCATCATCCGCCGAACCTCGCCGGGGGCGCGGACGACACGCCCTGGCGCGCCCTGCCGCCGGAGCAGTCGGCGCGGCTCGGCGACCTGATCGAGGGGCGGGGCGTCGTCGGAATCCTCTCCGGCCATATCCACCATGACCGCTTTTCGCTCTGGCGTGGGGTTCCCGTGATCGTCGGCGCCGGGCTCCATGCGGCGACGGACATCCTCGCGGCGGACCGGCTCCGCATGGTCCGCGGCGCCGGCTTCGGGATCGGGACGATCCGCCCCTCGGGCCTCACCCTCGCCGTCGTCCCGCTGCCGCAGGACCGCGCGGAACTCGCCAACTACCCCCTCGTCGAACTCCGGGAGCGGGCGCTCGCCCGCGACGGCGCCGCCTTTGCGCGGGCCGGCTGACCTCTCAAGGAAAGGACCAACCATGCTGAAGCGACATCTCCTCGCCGCCGGCCTCCTCGCCACGCTGGCCGCGCCGCAAATCGCCGCCGCCGAGATGGCGGAGGCGATCACCGAGCCGGTGACGATCACCTTCTACAACTACAACCTCGCCTCCGCCGGGCTCGGGCGGGAGGCGACGCTCGGGCTGATCGAGGAGTTCATGCGGCGCAACCCGCTCGTGACGGTCGAGCCTATCGCGGCGCCCTCCAACGAAGTCCTCTCCCGCGTGCAGGCCGACATGGTGGCGGGTATGCAGCCCGACCTCGCGCAGCTCGTGTTCCGGGACCTGATCTACGCCGCAAAGGAGCTTGGCGCCGAGCCGCTCGAAGACCTCGCGGGCGAGGAGCTCGCCGCCCATTCCGTAGGCATGGTCCCGAACGGCCTCGCGCTCGGCGAGGTGGAGGGTAAGACCTATGGCCTCGCCTATGTCTTCTCGACCCCGGTGATGTTCTACAACGCCGATCTCTTCCGCGCCGCCGGGCTCGACCCGGACCAGCCGCCGCGGACCTGGGAGGAGGTGAAGGACGCCGGGCTCGCCATCACGAAGGCGACCGGCAAGCACGGCTTCTTCCCCGGCGCCTATGGCCCGATCGACGGCACCTTCGTCTATCAGGCCATCGTCATGTCCAACGGCGGCAAGGTGCGCGACGGCAACACGCTCACCTTCGCGGACCCGGCGGCGGCCGAGGCGGTCGCCATGCTGCGGGACCTGATGGACAGCGGCGCCCATGCGCGGATCGACGTCGGCGCCCATCTCGACACGTTCCAGTCCGGCAATCTCGGCATGTTCCTCTGGACGAGCGCCGTGCAGAACCGGCTCATCAAGGCCGCCGAGGGCAATTTCGAGCTGCGCGTCGCCCCGATGCCCGCCTTCGGCGAGAAGCCGACCGCGCCGACCAATTCCGGCTCCGCGCTCTTCCTCTTCTCGAAGGAGCCGGAAAAGCAGCGCGCGGCCTGGGAGCTGATGAAGTTCCTCACCTCCGAATACGCCTACAACGAGATCACGACGAAGATCGGCTACCTCCCCCTCCGCCCCGGCATGGTGGAGGACCCGAAATGGCTGAAGGACTGGGTGGAGGCGAACCCGATGATCAAGCCCAACCTCTCCCAGCTCGAACGGCTCACGCCCAACATCGCCTTCCCCGGCCCGAATTACCGGCAGGTGGAGAACATGATGAAGGAGGCGATGACGGAGGCCGTGTTCGGCTCCGGCGACCCGGTGGAGACGCTGAAGGCGGCGCAGGAGCGCGGCCAGCCGCTGATGCCCGCCGAGTGAGCCTGAACCGGGGGCGGCCTGCGCCGCCCCCCTGGCCGGAGCGCCCATGACAGAAGCCGCGATCCCCGCCGCCCGGCGCAGCGTCGTCCGCCTGCCGCTTCTCGGCGTGAAGCTTTCGGAGCCGTGGCTCTACCTCGCCCCGGCGCTGCTGATCGTCGTTGTCTGGACCTGGGCGCCCCTTGTAGGCGCCTTCGGCCTCTCCTTCCAGCAATGGAACATGCTGCCCCATTCGGAGCCGCGCTGGGTCGGGCTCGACAATTACGCGAACCTCGTGACGCTGCCCGACATGGGGCGCGCCGTCTCCAACACGCTCCTCTACATCCTCGGCCTCTTCCCGCTCTCGGTGATCGCCCCGCTCGCCATCGCGATCCTGACGCAGGACCTTTCGGGGCCGCTGCGGAATCTCTACCGCACGCTCGTCTTTCTCCCCATGATCGTCGCGCCCATCGTCGCCGCCGTGCTCTGGCGCTGGCTGCTGAACGAGGATCACGGCCTCGTCAACGCCGGTCTCTCGGCGCTCGGCTTCGCCCGGATCGGGTTCCTGAGCGACCCCGACGTCGCGCTCTGGACGCTTGTCTGGATCACGGGATGGAAGCTCATCGGCTTCTCCACGCTCCTCCTCTCCGCCGCCAACGCCGCGATTCCGGCGAGCTATATCGAGGCGGCGCGGATGGACGGGGCGAGCCGCTGGCGGATCGTGCGGGACATCCGCCTGCCGCTCCTCTCGCCCACCATCCTCCTCCTCTCGATGATGACGGTGCTCTTCGGCGCGCAATGGTCCTTCGTCTATATCAACGCGCTGACGGGCGGGGGGCCGCTACGCTCCACCACCAACGTCTTCTTCCTGATGTGGGAATACGGGTTCAAGACGATGTCGGCCGGCTGGAGCGCGGCGGCGGGGGTGCTGACCTTCGTGGTCTTCGGCCTCGCCGCGCTCGGATGCCTGCGGCTCATGCGGAAATACGCCGTCCATGACAGTTGAGCGCGGCTCCCCCGCCTTCCGCATCGCCGTGCACGGGGCGATGATCCTCCTCTCGCTCCTCGCGATCTTTCCGCTCTGGTGGATGATCGCGACCTCGCTGAGGCCGGAGGGGGAGGTCTTCTCCACCGCGCTCTTCCCCGCTTCGCCGACGCTGGAGAATTACCGCGCCGCGCTCGAAGCGCTGCCGATGCCGCGCATCCTCTGGAACACCTTCGCGATGGCGGCGCTGACGGCCGCGGCGCAGGCGGCGAGCGGGCTTCTCGCCGCCTATGCGCTCGTCTTCTGGCGCTTCCGGGGGGCGCGGACGGCGCAGGTGCTGATCGCGCTTTCCTGGCTCGTGCCCTTCCAGGTCGTGATGATCCCGAACTATGTGCTGGCGACCCGGCTCGGGATGCTGGACAGCCTCGCCGGCCTCGTCATCCCCAACGCCGCAGCGGCCTTCGCCGTCCTCCTCATGATCAACGCGCTCCGCTCCTTCCCGAAGGAGATCGTGGAGGCGGCGCGGATGGACGGGGCGGGGAGCCTCCGCATTCTTGTCGAGGTGATCGTCCCCAATCTCCGCGCGCCGCTCGCCTCGCTCGGCGTCCTCGCCTTCATCTCCGCCTGGAACGAGTATTTCTGGCCGCTCCTCCTGATCCGACGGATGGAGGCCTCCGTCGTCCAGATCGGGCTCCAGTTCTTCATGACGCAGGAGGGGAACGACTGGGGGCCGCTCATGGCCGCGGCGACGATGGCGAGCCTGCCGATCCTCGCGCTCTACCTCGTCCTCCACCGGCAGGTGATCGACAGCTTCATGCGCTCCGGCATCCGCTAAGCGCACCGCTCCGCCTCTGTGAGAAAAATCACCGCGAGTGACCTATCTCAACCGCCGGATTCTGCGCCCCTTTCGGCCTGAACCGGAGCGGCCCATGTGTCTCTCGTCGAGCGGCGCATGGTCCGCCGGTGTGAAGCCAGAAGGGAAACATCATGATAATCGGTCTCGATGACGTCCTCATCAGCAGCTACCAAACGGGCGGCTCGGCCGAGAGCGCTGACCGGTTCGATTTCAAGATCGACGATGCCGGCGAGACGCAGATCGCCCTCCTCCTCCCCGCCGTGCAGAAGGTGCGCGAGGCGGCGGCGCGGAACGCCTGCGACGACGAGGACAAGAGCGTCGACGATCTCGCAGCTCCCGAGGACGACGGCGGGACCGAGATCGGCCTCCTCCTCCCCGCCGTCCAGAAGGTGCGCGAGGCCGCCGCGGTCCAGGACCCGGTTGACGATCTCGCCCTGCCCGAGGATGGCGGCGAGACGCAGATCGGCCTTCTCCTCCCCGCCGTCCAGAAGGTGCGCGAGGCGGCGGCTGTCGAAGAACCGGAAAGGGACCTCACGGCGGGCCGCGACGACGGCGAGGCGGAAGGCTCGATCCCGATCTACCCCGAGTACAACTACGACGCACACCGCAAACATCACGCATCCAGCGCCTCGACCGCAGCCGACGACGTGATCGTGGACGGGAACATCATCACCGCCGAGAATTATGACTCCTCTGGCGTCTTTCAGGTCCTCGTCCACAACGACAACCTCAATCCCGACGACGCCGCCGACGAGTGGAGCCGGCTCGTGTTTCATGCTGACGAGGACTTCCTGTTCTGAAGCCGGGCGCGGCGGCCCTGCCCTCCACGGCCGCCGCGCTCAGCCCCGCTTCGCCGCCAGATGCGCGGCGAGCGCCTCGAACCGGTCGAAGGCGAAATCCGCCGCGAAGGCCTCCGCCGGCTTCTTGCGGTAGCCGCCGGTGAAGAAGAGGAAGGGGAGCCCGGCGGCCTTCGCCGTCGCCTCGTCCGTCTCGCTGTCCCCCACGAAAAGCGCCGCGCCGCCGCCGAGGCGGGAGACCGCCTCGCGGAGCGGCGCCGGGTCCGGCTTCGTGACCGGCAGCGTGTCGCCGCCGACGACCGCGCCGAACCGGCCCGCGAGGCCGAGCGCTTCGAGGATCGCGCGGGCCGGCGCCTCCGGCTTGTTGGTGCAGACGCCGAGGGCGAAGCCCGCCCCGGCGAGCGCCTCCAGCATCTCCGGAACGCCCGGATAGGGCCGCGTCAGAGTCGCCGGATCGGCGTCATAGGCCCGGCGGAAGATGGCGAGCGCGGCGCGGAACCCGGCCTCGTCCCGCCCGCCCGTCGCGTCGAGGCAGCGCTCCACCAGTTTCGGCACGCCGCTGCCGACGAAGGCGACGATGCGCGGAAGCGGCAGCGCCTCCCGCCCGATCTCCCGCAGCATCACGTTGGCCGCCGCCGCGATGTCCGGCGCGCTGTCGATCAGCGTGCCGTCGAGGTCGAAGACGACGATGCGGGGCGCGGTCACGAACGCGCCGCTTCCGCCGCTTCGCGGATCGCGCGGATATTGGCGCCGTAGGCCGCCGGGCTCGCCGCCGATCCGCCCTTGAATACGGCGGAGCCCGCGACGAGCACATCCGCCCCCGCCGCGGCGACGAGCGGCGCCGTCTCCGCCGTCACACCGCCGTCGATCTCGATGTGGATCGGCCGGTCGCCGATCATCTCCCTGAGCCGCCGCACCTTCGGGACCATCGCCCCGATGAAGCCCTGCCCGCCGAAGCCCGGATTGACCGTCATGACGCAGACGAGGTCCACCCGGTCCAGCACCCAGCCGATCGCCTCCGGCGGCGTCGCGGGGTTGAGCGCGACGCCGGCCTTCTTGCCGAGATCGCGGATCGCCTGAAGGGTGCGGTCGAGATGCGGGCCCGCCTCGACATGCGCGGTGATGACATCCGCCCCCGCCTCCGCGAAGGCGGCGAGATATGCGTCCACCGGCGCGATCATCAGGTGCACGTCCATCACGGTCTTCACATGCGGGCGGAGCGCCTTCACCATCTGCGGGCCGAAGGTGATGTTGGGCACGAAATGCCCGTCCATCACGTCGACATGCACCCAGTCCGCGCCTTCCGCCTCCACCGCGCGGCATTCCGCGCCGAAATCCGCGAAATCGGCGGCGAGGATGGAGGGGGCGATCCTGATCCGGCGGTCGAAGCTCATGCGGCGGCCTTCCTCTGGCTGGCGGCGAGCCCCCGTTACCCCCCGGCGGCCCCCGCGTCCAGCGCCGCTAGGCCGGCCGCACGATCCGGTTGGAGAGGACGCCGATCCGCTCGACCTCCAGCTCGATCCGGTCCCCCGGCGCGAGCCGCCGCCCCGTCTCCAGCCCACAGCCGGTGCCGACCGTGCCGGAGCCGATCACCTCCCCGGCATGGATCGTCTCCGACATCGAGATATGCGCAAGGATCGCCGCGAAATCGTGATGCATCGCGGCGCTCGTCCCGCCGCCCCAGCGCGCCCCGTTCACCCGCGCCTCCATGCGGAGCGCGGCGGGATGGGGGATTTCGTCCGCCGTCACGATCCAGGGGCCGAGGATGTTCCCGGTGTCGAAATCCTTGCCTTTGGCCGGGCCGAGCTGCCCCGCCATCTCCGCCATCTGCGCGTCGCGGGCGGAGACGTCGTTGAGGATCGTATAGCCGAAGATATGGCCCGGCGCGGCCTCCTTCGCGATGTCCTTCCCCGTCCTGCCGACGACGATGGCGAGTTCGAGTTCAATGTCGAGATGCTCGGCGTAATGCGGCCAGACAATTTCCTCCCCGTCGCCGATGAAGGAGAGGCGGTTGCCCTTGTAATAGATCGGCTGGCGATACCAGACCGGCGGAACCTCCATCTTCCGCCCCGTCGCCGCCTCGAAGACGACGCCGCAATTCACCAGATGCTCCTCGAAGACGAGGCAATCGCGATACTGCACCGGCCGGATCGGGCAGCGCATCCGGCATTCCGAAAGCGGAACGCCCGGCCCGGAGGCGAGCCGCGCCCGCGCCGTTTCGAGCCCCTCCGCCCCGGCCTCCACCAGCGCCACCATGTCCGCGAAATCGGGCGAGAGGTCCACGACCGTCGACGCATCCCGCACCGCGACCGGGATCGCCCGGCCCCCGTGCTCCACCGTTCCGAGCTTCATCTCACGCCTCCAGAATGGCGACGGCGCGGGTGAAGCCCGCGGAGGCGCCCTTGATCTTCACCGGGAAGCAGCTGACCGTGAAGCCGCTCGGCGGCAGGCTTTCGAGGTTCGAGAGCTTCTCCATGTGGCAATAGCCGATCTCCATGGAGGCGCGGTGCCCCTCCCAGATGATCGCCGGGTCATGCGTCTCCATCCAGCGCTTCGCAGTGTGGATGAAGGGCGCGTCCCAGGACCATGCGTCCGTCCCCGTCACGCGCACGCCGCGTTCGAGCAGGTAGAGCGTCGCCTCCCGCCCCATGCCGCAGCCCGTCATCACATAGTCGGGCTCGCCGTAGCGCGCGCCCGCCGCCGTGTTCACCAGAACGATGTCGAGCGGGCGGAGCTCATGCCCGATCCGCTTCAGCTCCGCCTCCACCTCCGCGGCGGAGACGACGTAACCGTCCGGCCTGTCCCGGAAGTCGAGCTTCACGCCGGGGTTGAGGCACCAGTCGAGCGGCACCTCGTCGATGGTCAGCGCCCGCTCCCCGCCGCTCATGGTCGAGTGATGGTGATAGGGCGCGTCGAGATGGGTGCCGTTATGGGTCGAGATGCGGAGCGTCTCCACCGCCCATCCCTCCCCGCCCGGCAGGTCCTCCGCCTTCAGGCCGGGGAAGAAACTGGCGACCTGCGCCGCGGTGTCCGCATGCCGGTGATACTCGATCTCCGGCAGCATGATCGGCGGGTCGGAGGCGATGTCGGCTTCGAGCGCGACGGAAATGTCGATCAGGCGGCGGGGCATGGCGGCTCCTGTCTTCAGCGTCCGGGCAGGAGCCCGGTCGCGATGGGGGGAAAGGCGATGATGAGGAGGAGCGCGGCGAGCATGATGAGCGCGAAGGGCGCCGCGCCCTTGAAGATCTCGCCGAGCGGCACGGTCGGGTCGTTCAGCGTCGACTTCACGACGAAGACGGAAATGCCGAAGGGCGGCGTCAGCAGCCCGATCTCCACCGCGATGACGGTGACGATGCCGAACCAGATGAGGTCGATCCCCATCGGTTGAACCACCGGAATCATCAGCGGCACGAGGATCAGCATGATCGAGGCGGAATCGAGGATCATGCCGAGGAGGATCACGACTCCGACATAGGCCAGCATGAGCCCCCAGAAGCCGAGATCGGCCTCCGCCGCGAAGGCGCCGAGCCCGGCGGGAAGGCCGGAAAAGGCGAGCATCCGCGAATACGTCTGTGCCGCGATGATGAGGAAGCAGACCGCGGCGGTCACCAGCCCTGTCTCCACCAGCACGCGCCAGAGGCCGGGGAGCGTCAGCCGCCCCATCGCCGCGCCAAGAACAAGCGCGCCGAGCGCGCCCATCGCCCCCGCCTCCACCGGCGTGAAGAACCCGCCATAGATGCCGCCGAGGACGAGAAGGATCAGCCCAGCGAGCGGCGCCGCCCGCGCCAGCATCTCCGCCGCCCCGAGCCCCGGCCCGCCCTGCTCCGTCCGCCCGGCGAAACCGGGCGCGAAGGTCGCGAGGAGGATGACGCCGATCCCGAACATGAATGCGAGGAGCAATCCCGGCCCGATCCCGGCGATGAAGAGGTCGCCGATGCTCTGCTCCGTCAGGATGCCGTAGAGGATGAGGAGGAGCGAGGGCGGGATGAGCATGCCCAATACCGAGGCGCCCGCGACGATCCCGACGGAAAAGCGCGCCGTGTAGCCGTGCCGCCGCATCTCCGGCACGGCGATCTTGGTGAAGACGGCGGCGGAGGCGATGGAGATGCCGGTGATCGCCGCGAAGATCGCGCTCGCCCCCACCGCGCCGACGCCGAGCCCGCCCTTCACCCGCCGGAAGGCGGAATTGGCGACGAGGAACGCGTCCCGCCCGAAGCCCGCTTCCGAGACGAGAAAGCCCATCAGCACGAAGAGCGGCACGACGCCGAAGAAATAGGAGGAGATCGCGTCGTTCGCCGCCAGCGCCATCAGCTTCGCGGCAAGGTCGGGCGAGCCCTTGATCGCCCAGACCCCGCCGAAGGAGCAGAGCATGAGCGCGATCGGCACATGCATCCCCAGCATGACGAGAAGCCCCATCGCGCCGAGCGCGAGGAGCCCGATCTCGAACGGCGTCACCTCGCGCCCCAGCGGCGGAGGATGCGCGCGAGGAACTGGAGGATCAGGAGCGCGGAGCCGATCAGGATCGTCGCCTTCACCGGCCATGTCGGCGCGGTGAAGTCCCCCACCGCGCCGATGAAGTCCCCCCGCGTCCAGGAGCGGAGGAAGAGCGGCCATGTAGCTGTCAGGATGACCGAGAGGACGGCGATCCCCGCCAGGTCGAACGCGGTTTCCAGCATCTTCGCCGCCCCCGGCGCGCGGCGGGCGAGCGCCTCGATCAAGCCGTCCGACCGCGTGAACCGCCCCGCCCGCAGCGCCGCCGGCGCCTGCAGGAAGACGATGGCGACGATGGAGAGCGTCACCATCTCCGGCACGCCGGCGAGCGGCGCGCCGGCGAGGTTACGCCCCAGAACGTCGACCCCGACGAGGAGCGTGAGGGCGAGGATGAGGAGCGAGCCGAGGACGTTCAGCGCCTCGGTCGCCCGGTCGAGCAGCCGGAGCATCCGTCCCGGCCCCGCTTACTCCTTGTCCCAGTCGCGGAGCGGCTCAGCGCCGGCGGCGCGCATCGCGTCCATATAGGC
Organism: Alphaproteobacteria bacterium; assembly: GCA_030429105.1. Lineage (GTDB taxonomy): Bacteria > Pseudomonadota > Alphaproteobacteria > Rhodobacterales > Rhodobacteraceae > Pikeienuella. The sequence continues at coordinate 40,140 of JAUIDE010000003.1, read as the reverse complement.
GGAGAGGATCAGTGAGCCGGGCTTGCCCTGCCCGTCGAGGCCTGCGGCCCAGGTCTTCGCCGCATTGTCCATGCCCGCCGCCCAGGCGGCGCGCATCTCGGGCGAGGCTTCGGCGATCTTCGCGCCGCCCGCCTCCATGCCGGCGAAGGCGGCCGTCACCGCCGCGTCGAGCGCGTCCATGTACCAGGCCTGCGTCGCGTCCGCGGCCGTCATGAGCGCGGCCTGCGCCTCCGGCGGCAGGCTCTCCCACCACGCCTCGTTGGCGCAGACGGCGCCGGCATATTGCGCGCCGAGGCCGAGCTTCGTGACGTAAGGCGCCACCTCGAAGAGCTTGCCCGGCAGCGCGGCCGAGGCGAAGACGAGCACGCCGTCGTAAACCCCGGCCTTGATCTCGTTGTAATAGGTCGTGAGGTTCCCGGCGACGCCCACCGCCCCGGTCCCCGAGAGCCAGTTGATCGCGGCGCCCGGCGCGGCGATCTTGCGGCCCTGAAGGTCGGCCATCGACCCGACCGGGAAGTTCGTCATCAGCAGGTAGTCGTCGATGGCGATGGGCGCGCCGACATAGACGACGCCGTTCTCGGCATAGGCCTCCCGCATCCGCGGCTCGTTGCGATGGAGGCCGTGGACGGCGGAGAGGACGGCGCGCGCGTCCGCGCTCACGAAGGGCGTGTAATAGGTGACGTTCTGCGGCCCGAGCTTCGCCGGGTCGAACAGCGCCTGGCAGGTGCCGAGCTCCGCGAGCCCCGCCTCGATGGCCTCCAGTTCCTCGCCCACCCCGGCGATGGCGCCGCCATATTGCTCGGTGAAGGCGATCTCGTGCCCGGCCTTCTTCATCTCCTCCGTCGCGACGGGGATGAAGACCTCGGAGAGCATCTTCACCCAGCGGAAGACGGGCGGATGGCCGGCGGCGATGGTGGCGGTGAAGCTCTCCGCCGAGGCGGCGCCCGCGGTCAGGAGGGTTGCGGCGGCGAGGGCCGCGAGGCTCGGTCTTTTCATCGTTTCACTCCCTTTGGTCGTCTGTTCTTGTTTTCAGTCCGTTCAGTCGCGGCCGGCGCCTCCGATCAGGCCGAGGAGACCGCCCTCCGCGAAGGCGGCGAGCCGCTCCACGGTGTCCGCCACCGGTTCGGTCGTCGCGGCGCCTGCGGAAAGCCGTTCGAGCCGCCCGTCCCGCCCGATAACGGTGATGAGCGCGCCGAGAGCGAGGACATAGGACCAGGCCGCCTCCGCCTCCCCCGCGCGAGGCTCGGCCCGGCGGATCGCGGCGATGAAGCGGCGCGCGGTCTCGTCATAGCAGCGGGCGACGAGCGCCCTGTCCCGGTCGAGCCCGGCGCCGAGCGTCGCGAAGATGCGGGCATAGGCGGCGCCCCCGCCCTCGGGGCCGAGCGGCGGGGCGAAGAAGGCGCGGAAGACGGCGCGGAGCGTCAGCCCCTCCGCCTCCGCCGCCTCCAGCCGTGCGATGCGGCCGGCGTTGATGATCGCCGCCCGCCGCTCGATCACCGCCTCGTAGAGCCGCTCCTTCGCGCCGAAATGATAATGGATCAGCCCCTGCGCCACCTCCGCCGCCGCGGCGACGGATTTCATCCCCGCCCCGGCGAATCCGTGCAGCGCGAAATCCTGCTCCGCCGCATCGAGGATGCGCTCTCTCGCGTCGGGCGTCTCGGATGCTCTCGCGGCTTCGGTCATGGAGGGAGCGTGGCCCTGACTGGTCGAACAGTCAAACGATTTCCGCGCATCCGCAGGGGCCGGCGGCGACCAGAGGGCCGCCGCCGGGAGCGCGTCAGCGCGGCGGGCGCTGCTCGTGGAAGTCCGTCATCCGCTGCCAGGCGTCGCAGAGCCGGATCGCCGTCGCCTCGCCGAAGGGCCGCGCGATGGCCTGGAAGGCGACCGGCAGCCCCTCCTCGTTGAAGCCGCAGGGCGTGGCGATGGAGGGAAGGCCGGTGAGGTTGGCCGGCGCCGAGAGCCGGACATAGACGGAGGCGAGCGGCTCCTCCACCCCGTTCCCCCAGTCCAGAACCTGCGCCCCCGCCCGCGCCGCCGCCGCCGGAACTGCGGGCGCGAGGAGGATGTCGATCCCCTCGAACACTTTGGCAAGCTCCGCCTGCATCAGCCGCCGCACGCGCAGCGCCTGGATATAGGTCGTGGCCGGCACGAACTCCCCGGCTTCGAGGAAGGTGCGGACATCCTCCTCGTAGAGATGCGCGCTCTCACGCAGCATCGTCCGGTGATAGGCGCTCGCTTCCGGCAGGCAGATCGCGAACTCCATCGCCATGATCTGGTCGGCATAGGGAATCGTGACCTCGGAGAGGATCGCCCCCTCCGCCTCCAGCCGCGCGATGGCGGCGCGGACGGCGCTGTCCACGCCCGGCTCGACGCGGTCGAAGTAATAGTTCTTCGGCACGCCGATCCGCATCCCCTTCACGTCCTTGCCAAGCGCAGCGGTGAAATCCTCCTTCGGAACGTCCACGCTCCCCGGGTCGCGCGGGTCGTAGCCCTGGAGCGCATTGAGGCTCACCGCCGCGTCCGCCACCGTGCGGGCGAGCGGGCCCACATGGTCGAGCGACCAGGCGAGCGAGGTGACCCCGGCGCGGGAGCAGCGGCCGAAGGTCGGCTTCAGGCCGACGACGCCGCAGACGGCGGCGGGAATCCGGATCGAGCCGCCGGTATCCGACCCCATCGACATGTAGGTGGAGCCCGCCGCGAGGGAGGCGCCGGAGCCGCCGGAGGAGCCGCCCGGGATATGATCCTCTCCCCACGGGTTGCGGGAGCGCGGGGTCACGATGCCATAGGCGAATTCATGCGTATGCGTCTTGCCGAGGATCACGGCCCCCGCCTCGCGGAGGGAAACGACAGAGGCGCTGTCCGTCTCCGCCATCCAGTTTTCCCGGACATTGGAGCTGGAGGTCGTGGGCGTCCCCGCCACGTCGTAAAGCTCCTTGATCCCGACAGGAATGCCGTGGAGCTCGCCCCGGTAGCCGCCGGCGAGGATCTCGGCCTCCGCCGCCTTCGCCTCGGCGCGCGCGCTGTCCGCCATGAGGAGCGAGAAGGAGGTAAGCTTCGGCTCCGTCTCGGCCGCGCGGGCGAGGCAGGCTTCCGTCACCTCGACGGGGGAGACCTCCTTCGCGGCGATCTTCGCGGCGACGGCGCGGAGGGGCATATCGGCGAGATCGGTCATTTCGCGTCCCTCCAGCGGGGGTCGAAGGAATTGGTGGGCGCCGTCTCGCCGACATCGACCGCGTCGAGCAGGTCGAAACTCTCGAGCATGCCCGTCAGCGCCACGGCCACGATCTCGGGCCGGCCGGGCGCGAGGGAGAGGCGCGCGGGCTTCGCCAGCGCATTCATGTCGTCCGGCCCGATGGGCGGCGTCGTCTCGTTCGTCATCTCGACCTCCGGAAAGAGTGTTTCGACTTCTGCATCACCCTGCTCACCCCGATGTGCGATTCCGCCGCACCAAATTTGTGGACATTCCGCACTTCAACTTCAAGGAGATGCTTGCCGAAGTGTAAATGCCGTGCTTTTGTCCGGACAAGGGAAATCCTTGAGCCCATCCGAGAAAAGGAGAGCCGGCCGTGGATGACGTCGTGAAGCTGGCCTTCGACATCGCCGCCTTCGCCTCCATCATGGTCCTCGTCGTCTCGGGCCTCGCCGTAATCGCCAGCCTGATGGGGATCTTCAATCTCGGCCACGGCGAGTTCGTGCTGCTCGGGGCCTACACCGTCTATCTCTTCCGCGAATGGGGGCTGCCGATCTGGCTCGGCATGCTCGTCGCCCCGTTCGTCGTCGGCGCCTTCGGCGCGGCGGTGGAGCGAAGCGTGATTCGCCGGCTCTACGCGCAACCGATCATCGCCATGCTCGCGACCTACGCCATCGGCCTCATCATCCGGGAAATCGTGCGCGGGCTGATCGGCGGGCAGTATTACGCGATTGAGGAGCCGATCCCCGGCTCCTTCTCCGTCGGCGGGCTCAGCTTCTCGATCTGGCGGACGGTCATCATCGTCTCGACCCTCGGCGTGATGGTCGCCGCCTGGCTCTTCCTGACGCGGAGCGCGACCGGCTTGCAGATTCGCGGCGCGCTGGAAAACCCGGCGCTGGCCCGCGCCTCCGGCGTTTCGACCGACCGGCTCTATGCGCTGACCTTCGCGCTCGGCGCCGCGCTCGCGGGGCTCGCCGGGGCGCTGATGGTGCCGCTCTTCTCACTTTCCGCCGACCTTGGCGTCCGCTTCCTCGTGCAGGCCTTCCTCTCCGTCATGCTCGGCGGCGTCGGCTCCTTCGAGGGGCCGCTGCTGGGCGCCGCGATGATCGGCTCGATGGTGCCGGGCTTCCAGTGGCTGCGGGAGATTCCGGGCGTCGGGGGCGCCGTCAGCCCCGTCGTGGCCGAGGTGCTGGTGTTCGTGACGGCTCTGGTGATCGTGAAATTCAGGCCGAACGGCCTCATCAACTCAGGGAGACGGTGACATGACGAATCCGACGACACGGCGCGGATTTCTCCGCGGGGGGGCCGCGCTCGCCGCGGCGGGCTGGACCGCGGGCGCAGGCGGCTGGGTGCTGCGGCCCGACTGGGCGAACGCGCAGGCCGGGGCCATCAAGGTCGGCATCGCGACGGACATCACAGGCGCCATCGCGCCCTCCGGCAACGCCAACTGGCAGACGGCGCAGTTCGCCGTGAAGGCGATCAACGACGCCGGCGGCATCCTCGGCCGGCCCATCGAGCTCTTCCTGGAGGACACCGCCTCCGACCCGGGCGTCGCCGTCGGCAATGTCCGCCGCCTGATCCAGCAGAGCGAGGTGGACGTGGTGCTTGGCGGCATCACCTCCGCGATGCGGGAGGCGATCAAGAACCCGATCACCCAGCGCGGGCGCACGCTCTACATCTACCCGCAGCTCTATGAGGGGCAGGAATGCACCCCGCACCTCTTCTGCACCGGGCCGACGCCGGCGCAGCAATGCGCGCGCCTCATCCCCTATCTCATCAAGGAAAAGGGCTTCAAGCGCTTCGCCATGCCCTCGGCCAACTACATCTGGCCGCAGCTCCTGAACAAGTGGGCGCGCAAGGTGATCGAGGAGAATGGCGGCGAGGTGGTGATGGAGGATTACTTCCCGCTCGACCAGCTCGAATACTCCGCCACCATTTCCCGGATCATGTCGGAGAATGTGGACCACATCTTCAACACCGTCATCCCGCCGGGGCTCCAGGCGTTCCAGAAGCAGCTCTTCGAAGCCGGCTACTATGACAAGGGCGGCCAGACCTGCGTGTATTTCGACGAGAACACGGTCAACTACGTCGCCCCGCGGGAGCTCGAAGGCGTCTATTCCTGCCTCGACATGTTCCACACGATCGACGACCCGACGACGAAGGCGCTGATCGAGGGCTACAACGCCATGTGGCCGGGCACGCCCTACCAGTTCACCGCCGGCTCCGCCTCCACCGGCATGTATCGCGGCATCAAGCTCTACGAGCAGGCCGTGATCGCGACGAACGGGGACCTCGCGCGGGACGCCGTCTCCGAGGCGATGAACTCGGCCGCCATCGCGGAGGGGCCGGGCGGCCCCGCCAAGGTCATCGCCGGGACGGGCCATGTAGAGATGAACATGTACATCGCCCAGTCCGTCGGCGGGAAATGGGAGATCATCTCCTCCGAAAGCGCGGTGCCGCCGCAGGAATGCGCCTGACCTGAACCTGGGCGGGCGCAGCCCCTGCGCCCGCCTCCCCCTGAATCCCCCTGCGAAAGCGCGACATGGCCAGAGACGAGACGCCGCGGCGCCAGCTGCGCATCATCCCGATCATCGAGATCGCGCTCCTCGCCGGGCTCGTCGCCGTGCCGCACGTCACCTCGGATTTCCAGACGATCATCGCCTCGCGCATGCTGATCCTCGCCATCCTCGCGATCAGCTTCGATCTCTGCTGGGGCTATTCCGGCATCATGACCTTTGGGCAGGCGCTCTATTTCGGCGTGGCGGGCTATGTGGCCGCGCTCCTCGCCAACAAGGCGGGGGTGGTGGAGCTTCTGCTCATCATCCCGGCCTCGATGGCGACCGGGCTGATCGCAGCGCTCCTCGTCGGCTGGTTCCTCCTTCTCGGCAAGCGGACGCCGACGGTGATCTTCGTCGCCCTCGGCACGCTCACCGCCTCCTATGCGGCGGAGCGGCTCGTCGCCGGCTGGCAATGGGTGGGCGCGGCGAACGGCATGTCGATCTGGGAATTCGCGAAGGTCGCGGGTCTGGAGATCGAGCCGGGCGTCTGGTTCTACTACTTCATCCTCCTCTTCCTCATCCTCGCCTATCTCGGCAGCCGCTGGATCGTGCGCTCACAATTCGGGCTGGTGCTTGCGGGGATGCGGCAGAACGAGGAGCGGCTGGCCTATTTCGGCTACCGCGTGCAGGTCTTCAAGGCGCTGATCTTCGCCTTCGCGGGCATGATCGCCGGCCTCGCCGGCGGGCTCTACGCCTTCCACGAGGGCTTCATCGGCCCGGCGAGCATGGGGATCGGGCTTTCCACCTACGCCGTGCTCTACGGCCTCTTCGGCGGCATCGGCACGCTCCTCGGCCCGATCTTCGGCGTCGCCGCGATCGAGACGATGGCGTTCATCCTCTCGGACATCAACGCGCTGAAACCCTACTGGCCGGTGATCCTCGGGTTCATCATGCTGATCGTCGTCGTCTGGCGGCCCACCGGCCTCCTCGGCGTGATCCTCTCGGAGCGGGAGCGGATCGGCTCCTTCGGCATCGGCGCTAGGAAGAAGCGGAAAGGGGGCGGCGATGGCGCTCCTTGAGGTTCGCGGCGTCGCCAAGACCTTCAGGGGGCTGAAGGCGCTCGGCGGGGTGGACGTGAGCGTGGAGGCGAACAGCTTCCACGGCCTGATCGGCCCGAACGGCTCCGGCAAGTCCACCCTTCTCAAGGCCATCGCCGGCGTGCACTACCCGGACGAGGGAACCATCTCCTTCGGCGGTCAGGACATCACGCGCGAGCCGCCGCCGATGCGCGCCCGCGCCGGCCTGTCGCTCAAGTTCCAGATCACCGCGGTGCTGCCGCAGCTCTCCGTCTATGACAACGTGCTCCTCGCCTCGCAGTCCCGCGGGTCGATCTGGGGCCTTCTCCGCTCGCGCAGCCGCGGCGAACTGCATGACGAGACGATGGACGCGCTGGAGCGCTTCGGCCTCGCCGACCGGGCGGACGATCTCGCGGGCGAGCTTTCCCACGGCCAGCAGCAATGGCTGGAGATCGCGATGGCGCTCACCAACAAGCCGCGCCTCCTCCTCCTCGACGAGCCCACGGGCGGCATGAGCCCGGAGGAGCGTAGGGCGACCGGCGAGCTTCTCATGCCGATCAAGGCGCATTGCGCCCTCGTCATCGTCGAGCACGACCTCGACTTCATCAAGGACATCTGCGACCGGCTGACCGTCCTCGACAACGGGCGCGTGCTCGACGACGGGACGGTGGCGGAGATCGAGGCGTCCCCGAAGGTGCAGGAGGTCTACACCACCCGTGTCTGAGCCGATCCTCTCCGTCGAAGGGCTGACCTCGGGCTATGGCCGCAGCCAGGTGCTGTTCGGCATGAGCTTCATCGCGCCGGCGCAAGGCGGGCTCGCCGTGCTCGGCCGCAACGGCGCCGGCAAGACGACCCTGCTCAAGACCCTCGCCGGGGAGCTTTCCCCCTGGGAGGGGCGCATCGCCTTCGACGGCGCGGATTGCGCCGGTGAGGGGACGGAGCGGCGCGTGCGCCGCGGCCTTGGCTATGTCCCGCAGGAGCACGCGGTCTTCGGCTCGCTGACGGTGCGGGAGAACCTGATGCTCGGCGCCGTCGCCTCCGGCTCGAAGGGCTATGACGAGGCGATAGACTTCTTCCCGAAGCTCGGCGCCCGCCTCTCCCAGCAGGCCGGCACGCTATCGGGCGGGGAGCGGAAGATGCTCGCCATCGGCCGCGCCATCCTCGGCAAGCCCAAGCTCCTGATGCTGGACGAGCCGACCGAAGGCGTCTGGATCGGCGTGATCGAGGAGATCGCGGACCGACTGACCCTCCTCGCGAAGGAGATCGCCCTCGTGATCGTGGAGCAGCATGTCGAGCTTGCGCTCCGCGTCTCCGCGCGCGCGGTGGTGATGGAGCGCGGGCGCGTCGCGATGGAAGGGCCCTCGGCGGAGATCGCCGTCGACCCGCTTCTGAAACGCTATCTGGCGCCCTGACGCGCCGGGAGGGAACAATGCCGAGAGCCGAAGCCGAAATCCGCGTCGCCTGCATCCAGATGGAGCCCGTCGTGGGCGAGAAGGCGCGCAACGTCGCCCGCTCGCTCGACTTTATCGAACAGGCGACGGGCGAGGGCGCGAAGCTGATCGTCCTGCCGGAACTGGCCAATTCCGGCTATGTGTTCGAGACGCGGGAGGAAGCCTTCGCGCTCGCCGAGGAAATCCCGGCGGGCGAAACGGTCGAGGCGTGGGAGGAGACCGCGGCGCGGCTCGGCGTCTGGATCGTCGCCGGCATCGCCGAGCGGGAGGGCCCGAAGCTCTACAATTCCTCCGTCCTGATCGGGCCGGAGGGGCATGTCGGGACATTCCGGAAAGCCCATCTCTGGAACGCCGAGGCGCTCTTCTTCGAGCCCGGCGATCTCGGCTTCCCCGTCTTCGCCACGCCCCTCGGCCGCATCGGCATGTGCATCTGCTATGACGGCTGGTTCCCCGAAAGCTATCGCCTCATGGCGCTGCAGGGAGCGGACATCGTCTGCGTGCCGACGAACTGGGTGCCGATCCCGGGGCAGGACCCGAAGCGGGAGGCGATGGCCAACATCCTCTGCATGGCCGCCGCCCATTCCAACTCGATCTTCATCGCGGCGGCGGACCGGGTGGGGACGGAGCGCGGCCAGCCCTTCAACGGCCAGAGCCTGATCGTCAGCTATACCGGCTGGCCCATCGGCGGCCCGGCCGGCGCGACGGAGGAGACCATCGTCTACGCCGACCTCAACCTCTCGGACGCGCGGCGCAAGCGCAACTGGAACGAATACAACCAGGTGCTGAGGGACCGGCGGACCGATCTCTACGGCGAGATGCTCGGCTCCGACGCGCGGATCGGCTGGCGCTAGAGCGTTATCCGTCCGGGCCGGATCACCGGTCCGGACGGATGACGCAACCACGCGAAGCGATCGTCTGTCCTGGCGCCAGGCTCAGGCGGCCGAGGCGGGGTCGGTCGTTGTTTCGCCCAGCCGGGGCTTCGCCGCCAGCGGCGCGACGAAGCGGATCGTCGCCCCGTCCGGCCCGTTTCGCAGCAGCATGAGCCGCCCTCCAAGGCCCTCCGCCAGCGAGACGGCGATGCGGAGGCCGAGCCCCCGCGGGGCGAAGACGCCGCGCGGCGGCCTCCCGGAAAAGAGCGCGGCGGCCTCCGGCGGCAGGCCCGGCCCGTCATCCGACACGTCGACGACGAGCCGCCCGCCCGCCCGCGCGCACTCGACGCGCACGAGCGATCCCCCGCCGCGCGCGGCGGCTGCGGCGGCGTTGTGGACGAGATTGAACACGATCCGGAAGAGCGCGGCGCGCACCGGCCCCGGCGTCTCCTCCGCGGAGGGCGAGACCGCCGCCTCGAAAGCGAGCGGGCCAGGCGCCGCCGCCTCGGCGAGGTCTATCGCCTCCGCCACGAGGTCGGAAAGCTTCGTCTCCGCCGCGGGCGCGCGCCGCGTCGCGCCGGCGCAAAGGATCGCGATGCGGTCCAGCCCCGCGGCGATCCGTTCCGCCGCGCGCCGCGCCGCCGGGTCCGGGCTCCGTTCGAGCGCTCCGACATGGAGGCCCAGCGCGGCGGCGCAATTGCGGACGTCATGCGCCAGGGAGGCGGCTTCTTCGGGCGGGGCGGCGCGGCGGCGTTGGTCGGTCATCTCTTGTCCTCACTTCGGGGCGAGAGAAAGATGAACGGACGGCGCGCGCACGGCTTCCGCAGAATCGGCGCGCCCTTTCGCGAACCTGCTGCGAACCCGTGGATATTGCGCGCGCGAAATGATAAATTCGGCGCATGAATGAAAATGCCGCCGCGCGGAAACCCGAACCCGGCGCCTCGCCGCCGGCCCTCGCCGCGCCGGAGGCGGGCGCGACCTGCGCCACCGGCATCCCGACCTTCGACAACATCATCTGGCGGGAGACGACGCCGAAGATCCGCGGCTTCTGGCGCGCCGGCCCCGTCTCCGTCCTCCGGCACCGCTGCCCGGACCGGACAGCCGCCATCGCCCATGGCGCCGAGGCGGACATCCTCATTTTCGTTGAGGAGATCGTGGAGCCGGAGCCGGTGCGCTCCTTCGTCGACGGGCGGAGCCTCGGCGGCGGGGCGCGGCCCGGCGCCTTCTGCCTCGTGCCCGCCCAAGCCGCGTCGGACTGGGTGACGCGGGCGGGCTTCGCCTGCACCCATATCCATTTCGCCCCGTCGATCCGGCTCCTCGCCGGGATCGAGGGCGACATGCCGGTGCTCGGCTGGGAGGGCGACCCGGCGGTGAGCCGCGCCGTCATCGAGATCGCGCGGGAGGCGGAGGCGGGCGAGCCCGGCGCGCGGCTCGCCGTCGAGGGGCGGGCGCTCGCCCTCGCCGCCCATCTCCTCCGCCGCGCCGCGGGGCGCCGCGCGCCGGCGGAGCGCGCCGCTGCGCCGCTCTCGCCCGAGCGTCTGCGGCGCGTCGCCGATCTCGTGGAGGCCGACCCGTCGCAGCCGCTCGGCGTCGCCGATCTGGCCGAGGCCGCCGGCCTCTCCCCCGCGCAATTCGCCCGCGCCTTCCGCGCCGCGACGGGGGAGACGCCGCATCGCTGGGTGATGGCCCGCCGCATCGCCCGCGCCCGCGCCATGCTGGCGGAGGGGCGGGCGACGACGGCGGAAATCGCGCTCGATTGCGGCTTCGCCTCGCAGAGCCACATGACCGACGTCTTCCGCCGCTTCGGCGCCCCCTCCCCCGCCCGGCTGAGGCCCTGATCGCCTGCCTCTTCCGGGGAGGGTGGAGAGGCGCGAGCGGCGCCCGAAGCGCCGCCCCCTCCCGGCGGGAGGGTAATGGAGGGCGCGACCCCGCCGGAACGCTCACGCGCGCTTTTTGCGCCCTGTTTCCGATTTCCCTACGATATCAACGGGATGACCCGCCTGCTCACTGTGAGCAGGCGCCTCTCCCCGCCCCGTCAGGCCGCCCGAGCCCACGGCCGGGGGAATGGCCCCAGCGCCTCGGTGATCTTCGCGTCGTCCCCGCCCGCGACAATGGCGGTGAGGCCGGTCTGCTTCGAATCCACCACGTCCACGATCTTCGCCTCCACCCCCGCCTTCTTCAGCGCGGCGGAATAGACGCGGGAGATCGCGGCGCGGCGGAGGTCGGGCTTGAACACCTTGCCGACGGCCGTTTTCGGCAGTTCGGTCATCACCTCGACATATTTCGGCAGCGCCGCCTGCTCGGAGATGTTCTCCGCCGCATAGGCCAGCAACTCCTCCCCCGTCACGGAGGCGCCCTGCATCAGCTCGACATAGGCGCAGGGCACCTCGCCGGCATAGGCGTCCGGCTGGCCGATGGCGCCGACGAAGGCGACGGCGGGATGCGCGATCAGCGCCTCCTCGATGATCGCCGGGTCGATGTTGTGCCCGCCGCGGATGATGAGGTCCTTCGCGCGGCCGGTGATCCAGAGATAGCCGTCATCGTCGAACTTGCCGAGGTCGCCGGTGCGGAGATAGCCGCCCGTGGCGAAGAGCCCCTCGTTCCGCTTCGCCTCGGTATAGCCGGGGAAGGTGCCGGGGTTCAGCACGCAGATCTCCCCGATCTCGTTCGGCCCCATCTCCTTCAGGATCGTCCCGTCATCGGCGCAATGGAGGATCTTCACGTCCGTATAGGGGAAGGGGATGCCGACGGAGCCGATCTTCTTTTCCCCGTGCGGCGGGTTGCCGGAGACGACGCAGGTCGCCTCCGTCATGCCGTAGCCTTCGAGGATGTTGACGTTCGTCGTCTTCACGAACTGCCGGAACAGTTCCTGCGGCAGCGGCGCGGAGCCGCAGAACGCGCTCTTCAGCGTCGAGATGTCCGCGTTCACGGGCCGCTGCATCAGCGCCGCCGCAGCCGTCGGCACCATGATCATGAAGGTGACGCCCCAGCGCTCCACCAGCTTCCAGAAATTGTCGAACACCCCCTCGCCGCGGAAGCCCTGCGGCGTCGGCATCACCATATGCGCGCCCGAGGTGCAGCAGGAGAGGAGGACGGGATAGGCCGCGAAGACATGGAACATCGGCAGCGGGCAGAGCAGCACGTCATCCGCCGTCGCCAGCACCGCCTCGCCGACCCAGCCGTTGTAGAGCGCGCCGCCGTGGTTGTGCTGCGCGACCTTCGGCATCCCCGTCGTGCCGCCGGTGTGGAAATAGGCGCAGATCGTCTCCCGCGTCGCCTCGTTGGGGAAGGCGAGCGTCTCCCGCCGCTTGCCCATCTCCGCGTTGAAATCCGCCACCTTCACGCCGGAGGGCCAGGCGACCTTCGGCCGGATCAGCGGCACGATGAGGGAGAGCGGCGGCGTGAGATAGCGCTTCAGGTCCACCGTCAGCACATGCTTCACGTTCGGCGCATGGGAGAGCGCCTTCGCCGCCTTCTGCGCCACGTCCGTCTTCGGGAAGGGCGCGAGGGTGACGAGCACCTTCGCATTCGTCTCGTGCAGGATCTGCCCGATCTGCTCCGCCTCCAGCAGCGGGTTGATCGGGTTCACGATCCCCGCCGTCATGCCGCCAAGGAGCGCGATGGCCGTCTCGTTCGCGTTGGGCAGGAGATAGGCGACCACGTCCTTCGGCCCGACGCCGAGATCGCGGAAGAGGTTCGCCGCCTGCGCCGTGCGCGCGTGGAGGCGGGACCAGGTAAGCGTCTCCGCCTTGTCCTTCTCGCCGCTTTTGATCTGGAAGCTGAGCGCCGGCCGCGCCCCGTATTTCCCCGCCGTCTCGGTCAGCAGTTCGAAGACGTTGTTGACCGCAAGGCGCCCGTCGAAAGGCTGGGTCTCGAAGGCCGCCTTGTCGGCGAGCGAAGCGTAGGCCATGGAAATCTCCTCCCCCGGCGCCTGTTTCGCGCCTTCTGTCGGGTAATATTAATGCGCATCGCCAGCGTGCGCTGCAAGATCGGAATCGTGGAAAAACTCAGTGCCGGTAGCTCGGCTCGACCTCGTACTGCCCGCCCTCGAGCCCGCCGAACATCTCGCCGACTTCGGGATGCTCCACCGGTTCGCCGGATTCATCCGGCAGCAGGTTCTGCTCCGAGACATAGGCGACGTAGTAGCTCGTCTCGTTCTCGGCGAAGAGGTGATAGAAAGGCTGGTCTTTTCGCGGCCGGTTCTCCTCCGGAATGGAGTTCCACCATTCTTCCGTGTTGGAGAAGATCGGGTCCACGTCGAAGATGACGCCCCGGAACGGGTGGATGCGATGCTGCACCACCTGACCGATCCTGAATTTCGCCGAAGCCCGTATCATGCCCGCCGATTCGCCCCGCTTGCGTTCGCACTTGAATAGTATAGCCCTCCTAAGAAAGTTTCCATAGGCGGGCAGGGCGGCGCCGCGAGGGGGGCGGCATGATCGCGCAGGTTTTCGAGATCGTGGCGCCGGTTTTCATCCTCGCGTCGGTCGGCTTCGGCTGGGCGCGGCGCGGCCTGCCCTACGACATCGCCTTCGTGACGCGGCTCGGCACCGGGCTCGCCATGCCCTGCCTCATCTTTTCGACGCTGGTGCGGGCGGAGATCGGGGCGGACGCCTTCGGGCAGATGATCGCGGCGACGCTGCTTTTCTACGGGCTCTGCGCCGTCCTCTTCGCCGCCGCCCTCCGGCTCGCCGGGCTGCCGCTTCGCGTCTTTCTCCCGCCGACCGTGATGAACAACGCCGGCAATCTGGGGCTCCCGGTCGCCTTCTACGCCTTCGGGGCGGAGGGATTGGCGCTCGCCATTGTGCTCTTCGCGATCATGGTGGCGCTGCAATTCTCCATCGGCGTCTCCTTCGTCGCGGGGAAGGGCGGGGCCGGGGAGGCGGCGCGGCAGCCGATGGTCTGGGCCGCCCTTCTCGGCGTCGCCGCGGCCTCGCTCGGGCTGAAGCCGCCGGGCTTCCTCGACAACGCCATCGCGCTGATCGGGCAGATGGGCATTCCGCTGATGATCCTCACGCTCGGCGTCTCGATCAGCCGCATCCGCGCCGCCTCGCTGGCCCGCGCCGCGCTGATCGCCTGCCTCCGCTATCCGGCCGCGCTCGCCGTCGCCTTCGCAATCGGCCATGCGCTCGCCCTGCCCGACCTCGCCTTCGCGATCCTCGTCCTCCAGGCGATCATGCCGGCGCCGGTGACGAACTATCTCATCGCGGCGAAATACGAGGCCTCGCCGGAAGAAGTCGCCGGGCTCGTCGTCATCTCCACCGCGCTTTCGGTCGCCTTCGTGCCGCTGACGCTCGCCTTTCTTCTCTGAGATTGGCGGGCGGCGGCTTCCGTGTTAGATTTGGGGCATAAATGAGGCTGCGAGCAGGCCCGAGACATGAGACGAACGCGATACGCCCTGATCTGGGCGGCGGGCGCGCTTGCGCTGGCCGCCTGTTCCTCCACGCCGGACGGACCGCCGCGCAACCAGGCGGACGCCTGCGCGATCCTCGACCATGACGAGGACTGGGGCCCCGCACTCCGCCAGGCGGAGCGGCGCTGGGGCGCGCCGCCGGAGGTCGTGCTCGCCATCATCTGGCGGGAATCGAGCTTCCGGCACGACGCGCGGCCGCCGAAGACCTACGCCGCCTTCGGCCTGATCCCCACCGGACATGTCAGCTCCGCCTACGGCTATCCGCAGGCGCTGGACGGGACATGGGACTGGTACCGGCAGGAGACGGGCGCGAGCCGCGCGAGCCGCGACGACTTCGAGGATGCGGCGGATTTCGTCGGCTGGTATCTGACCATGACGGAGCGTCTGAACGGCCTCGCCAAGCATGACGCCTATCACCAGTATCTCGCCTATCACGAGGGCCATACCGGCTTCCGCCGCGGGAACTGGCGGCAGAAGGGCTGGCTGATGAACGCCGCGAGCCAGGTGGCGCGGCAGGCGGACGCCTATCGCGGGCAGCTCCGCACCTGCGGCCACCGTCTGGCGTGAGCCGCCTCAGCCCGGGCTGAGGCCGCGCAACCGCTCCGACCGCCGGCGGAGCAGCTCCACCGTCGTCAGCAGCGCGATGGAGAAGATCACGAGGATCGTCGCCACCGAGAGGATGGCGGGGGAGATCTGCTCCCGGATGCCGTTCCACATCTGCCGCGGGATCGTCTGCTGGTCATGCGCCGCGACGAAGAGCACGACCACCACCTCGTCGAACGAGGTGATGAAGGCGAAGAGCGCGCCGGAGATCACGCCGGGCAGGATCAGCGGCAGCGTGATCTTGAAGAAGATCGTCTGGGGCGAGGCGCCGAGGCTCGCCCCCGCCCGCGTCAGCGAATGGTCGAAGCCGACCAGCGTCGCCGTCACCGTGATGATGACGAAGGGGATGCCGAGCGTGGCGTGCGCGAGGATCACGCCGGCATAGGAGCCTGCAAGCCCGGTCGCCGAGTAGAAGAAGAAGAGCCCCGTCGCGGTGATGATGATCGGCACGATCATCGGCGAGATGAGGATCGCCATGATCGCCCGCCGGTAGGGCATCTCCGGCCGCGAGAGGCCGAGCGCGGCGAGCGTGCCGAGCGCCGTCGCGAGGATGGTGGAGGCGACGCCGATGATGATCGAGTTCTTCGCCGCCCGGATCCAGGCCGAATTCTCCCAGGCGTCCGCCCACCAGGCCGCGTCCCGCGGGGCGTCCGGCGCCAGCATCCCGAAGGTGAGGAGAAGGTCGTACCAGCGGAGCGAATATCCCTCCGGGTCGAGCGAGAGCATCTTCTCCGTGAAGCTGAAATAGGGCTCCGCGTTGAAGGAGAGCGGGATGATGATGAGGATCGGCGCCATCAGGAAGAAGAAGATGAGCCCGCAGATCACCCGGAAGCCGTAATACCAGGCGCGCTCCAGCGGACCCGCATAGGAAGGAAGCGCCATCGCCGTCACCCGAACTTCATGTTGTCTATGCCGATCAGCCGGTCATAGAGCCAGTAGAGAAGGAGGATCGCCCCGAGCAGCAGCGCGGCCAGCGCCGCCGCCATCGACCAGTTAAGCGACCGCGTCATGTGGAAGGCGATCATGTTCGAGAAGAGCTGGCCCGAGGAGCCGCCGACGAGCGCCGGCGTGATGTAGTATCCGACCGCCAGGATGAAGACGAGCAGCACCCCCGCGCCGATCCCCGGCACGGTCTGCGGCACGTAGACCCGCCAGAACGCCGTCCAGTTGTTCGCGCCAAGCGAGCGCGCCGCGCGCACATAGGAGGGCGGGATCGTCCGCATCACCGAATAGAGCGGCAGGATCATGAACGGCAGCAGGATATGCGTCATCGCGATGATCGTCCCGGCCTGATTGTACATCATCTGGATGCGCGCATCGTCCGCCACGATCCCGAAGGAGACGAGCACGTCGTTCACCACGCCCTCGGATTGCAGCAGCACCATCCAGCTCGTCGTGCGCACGAGAAGCGAGGTCCAGAACGGAAGAAGGACAAGGATCATCAGGAGGTTGGAGAGGCGCATCGGCAGCGTCGCCAGCAGATGCGCGACCGGGAAGCCGAGCAGGAGGCATATGCCGGCGATGACCGCGGAGATCATCATCGTCCGCCAGAAGAGCGGCACATAGATGCGCTGATCCTCCGGAACGCTGACGATCCCCTCCTCGGGGTCCACCTGCCGGTCAAGCGCGGCGATGTAGAAATTGGGTGTATGCGCCGCCGAAGCCGCGCGCATCGCGCTCCAGAGCGCGGGCGAGCCCCATTCCTCGTCGAGGTCCAGCAAGGCCTCGCGATAGGGCGCCTCCAGCCTTGCGGCGCGCCGCCCGGCCGAGGTGAAGAGCGAGCGGGTGCCCGAAACGTCATAGTTGATCCGCGTGCCGACGACGCCGATGGTCCGCGCCTCCGCCGCAAGCGCGAGGTCGGCGGCGAGCGCGGCGTAGGCGCTCTCGTCCGGCTCCGTCTCCGGGTTCTCGGCGAACCAGCGCACGAGATTGGGCATGTTGGCGGAGAACCCGTCATTCGCGACGGAGCGATAGAGCATCTGCCCGATCGGGGCGACGAAGGTCAGCACCACGAAGGCGAGGAGCGGCGCGACGAGGAGGAAGGCGCGCCGCCGCGCCCGCTTCGCCGCATGGGCCAGGGCCGCCTTCAGCGGCGTGCCGTCCGCCGTCTTCAGCGTCTCGGCGCGCGCCGGGGCCGAGGCCATGCCCGTGTCAGCGATGTCCGCCATGCCGCCCTCCGCTCAGGTGCAGGCGGGGCGCCGCGGCGCCCCGCCCCCGTTCGTTCGTCAGTTCGCCGCCACCCAGGCGTTGAACTTCTCGGAGAGCTCGACGTCGTAATCCGCCCAGAACTCGAAGTCGTTCAGGAGGGCGTTCTCCATGTTCGCCGGCGCGGTCGGCATGTGCGGCGCCATCTCCGTCTTGCCGTCGTTGAAGAGACCGACGAGCGGGCCGGAGGACTTGCGGGCCGGGCCGTAGGAGATCCACTTCGCCTGGTCGGCGAGGCGCTGCGTGTCCGTCGAGAACTTGATGAACTCGAGCGCGGCCTCCTTGTTCGGGGCGCCCTTGGGGATCACGAAGAGGTCGAGATCGAGGATCTGCCCGTCCCACACCACGACGAACGGCTTGTTCTCCGCCGCGGCGGCGTTGAAGATGCGGCCGTTATAGGCAGTGGTCATCAGCACTTCGCCATCGGCGAGGAGCTGCGGCGGCTGGGCGCCGGCCTCCCACCAGATGATGTCGGACTTGATGGTGCCGAGCTTGGCGAGCGCGCGGTCCACGCCTTCCGGCGTCTTCAGCACGTCATAGACTTCCTCGGCAGGCACGCCGTCCGCCATCAGCGCCATCTCGAAATTCGCCTTGGCGCCGCGGCGGAGGCCGCGCTTGCCGGGGAACTTCGCCGTGTCGAAGAAGTCCTCGATCGTCGTCGGCTTCTCGCCCG
Source organism: Alphaproteobacteria bacterium (assembly GCA_030429105.1). GTDB lineage: Bacteria > Pseudomonadota > Alphaproteobacteria > Rhodobacterales > Rhodobacteraceae > Pikeienuella. The sequence goes on along the minus strand of JAUIDE010000003.1, from coordinate 22,162 downwards.
GGAACTTCGAATCGTCATAGGCGTAGACCGTGGACCAGAAGATCGAGGCGACCGCGCAGTCATAGAGCGCGCCGTCGATGAAATCCTCCGTCGCCGGCGTCCCGTCCGGCGCCGCCGGAAGGGCCGCCGCGTCGATCGGGTAGATCAGCCCCTCGTCGCAGAGACGCACGGCGTCCGAAAGCTCGACGTCCGCGACGTCGATGGAGACGTTGCCGGCCTCGACCTGCGCCTTGATCGGCGTCGCCGGGTTGTCGGCGTCCACCGAGATCACCTTGATCCCGGTCTTCTCGGTGAAGGGCTTGTGATAGGCCTCCACCTGGCTCTTCGTATAGGCGCCGCCCCAGGACATGACCGTGATCTCCTGCGCCGAAGCGCCGAAGGCGAGGCCTGCGAGGGCGGTGCTGAGGATGAGTGTCTTCTTCATCTTGGCTCCCTGGTTGCAGTCGTTCTTCCCGCCGGGAAAACCCGCCCGGCGCGGGCCCGGCGGCGGCGGGGCCGCGCCGGGAATTCCGTGCGCGCGCTCAGGCGTCGAGCGCGCGGGCGTCCTCCGTCGCCCAGCCGATGCGGATCTTCTCGCCCGGCTGGAGGCGCCGCTGGCCCTGGCCGTTCCGGCTCTTGATGACGAACTCGTCGGAGCCGGCGACGCGCAGCCGCGTGCGGAAGACGTCCCCCATGTAGATGAATTCGAGCACCTCGGCGTCCAGCCCCGGCGCGCTCATGTCCTCCCGCTGCTCGACCCGCTCGGGACGGACGGAGACGAGCGTGCGCCGCCCCTTGCCGCCGACATTCACCGCGGCGGCGTCGATCACCTCGCCGCTGTCGAGCCGGACGACCGCACGGCCGCCGTTCAGCTCCTCCACCACGCCGTGGAGCTTGTTGTTCTCCCCGATGAACTGCGCGACGAAGGCGTTCTGCGGCCGCTCGTATAGCTCGTCCGGCGGCGCGAGCTGCTGGATAACCCCGTCGTTGAACACCGCCACGCGGTCCGACATGGTCAGCGCCTCGCCCTGGTCATGCGTGACGTAGACGACCGTGATGCCGAGATTCTCGTGCAGATGCTTGATCTCGAACTGCATGTGCTCGCGCAGCTGCTTGTCGAGCGCGCCGAGCGGCTCGTCCATCAGCACCAGCTCCGCGTCGAAGACGAGCGCGCGGGCGAGCGCGATGCGCTGCTGCTGCCCGCCGGAAAGCTGAGCCGGGCGGCGCCCGCCGAAGGCGCCCATCTGCACCATGTCGAGCGCGCGCTTCACCTTCGCCTCGATCTCGGCCTTGCCCATCTTCCGCACTTCGAGCGGGAAGGCGAGGTTCTCCGCCACCGTCATGTGCGGGAAGAGCGCGTAGTTCTGGAACACCATCCCGATCCCGCGCTTGTGCGGCGGGATGTTGTTGATCGGGCGGCCGCCGAGCCTGATCTCGCCATGGGTCGCCGTCTCGAAGCCGGCGAGCATCATCAGGCAGGTGGTCTTGCCGGAGCCGGATGGGCCGAGCATCGTCAGGAATTCGCCCTTGCCGATGGCGAGATTGAGGTCCTTCACCACGAGGGTCTCCCCATCGTAGCTTTTCTGAACGCGCTCAAAGGCGACGAAGGCCTTGTCGGCCGTCGGATCGGTCATGCGGTTCCCTGTCAGCTTCCGGCTTGAGCCGGTTATCCGTTGTGCGAAGTCAAGCACAGAGGCGCCCGCCGTGACAACCGTCTTGCGACAGCTTTCTGTTGCAGCGCGACATCGCCGGCTTCGCATGCCCATATTAGCGCCAGCCGCGCGGCGATTTTCCCGAATCCTGCGCATTTCATGGACCGATCTCCCGAAATCGCCGATGATCGCGCCCGGAAGTAGCGGAGGAGGCCGCGATGAAGCTCGACCGGATCGACAGGGCGATCCTGCGGGAACTGCAATCCGACGGCCGGCTCTCCGTCGCGGAGCTCGCGGCGCGGGTGAATCTCTCGAAGACGCCGGCCCATGCGCGGCTCCGCCGCCTGATCGCGGAAGGCTACATCCTCGGCTTCAGCGCGCAGGTGGACCATGCGCGGCTCGGCCTCGGCCATGTCGCCTTCGTGCAGGTCACGCTGTCGGACACGCGGGCCCCGGCGCTGGAGGCGTTCAACGCGGCCGTGCGCGCCCTGCCGGCGGTGGAGCAATGCCACATGATCGCGGGGGCCTTCGACTATCTCCTGAAGGTCCGAAGCGCGGACATCGCGGAATATCGCCGGATGCTGGGGGAGGAGATCGCGCGGCTGCCGCATGTGGCGAACACCTCCACCTTCGTCTCGATGGAGGCGGTGAAGGAGGCCGGCGCGCCGCCGCCCGCATAAGCGGCGCGGCGCAAACGCTTGTAAGCCGGCGCAATTTTGTTACCGTCCATCACCGGGGCGAGGGAGGGGCGATGGACCGCCTTACCGAGATGGAGATCTTCACGCGCGTGGTGGAGCTTGGCGGCTTCACCGAGGCGGCGAAGCGGCTCGGCCTCTCGAAATCCGCCGTCTCCAAACATGTCGCCTCGCTGGAGACGCGGCTCGGCGCCCGGCTCCTGACGCGGACGACAAGGCGCGTGAGCCCGACCGAGATCGGCCTCGCCTATTTCGACAAGGCGCGGGACGTGCTCTCCGCCGCCCATGAAGCGGACGCGATGGCCGCCGCGATGCAGGACGCGCCGACGGGCGAGCTGAAGATCTCCGCCCCGCTCTCCTTCGGCCTCCGCCATGTCGCGCCGGCGGTCTCCGGCTTCCTCTGCCGCTATCCCGCCGTCTCCGCCCGGCTCCAGCTCGACGACCGGCGCGTGGAGCTGGTGGCGGAGGGATACGATCTCGCGATCCGGATCGGGGACCTGCCGGACAGCACGCTCATCGCGCGGAAGCTGGCGGAGACGGACCTGATCCTCGTCGCCTCCCCCGCCTATCTCGCCCGGCGCGGCACGCCGGAGACGCTCGACGATCTCTCCGACCACGACCTCCTCCACTACACCAACAACGCATCCGGACCCGTCTGGCGCCTCCGCGCCGCGAACGGGGAGGAGCGGCCGGTGCGGATCGGCGGGCGCCTCTCCGTAAACAACGGGGACGCGCTGGCCGCGGCGGCGGCGGAAGGGCTGGGCGTCGTGCTCGGCCCGCATTTCATCGTTTCGCACCTGCTGGCCTCCGGCGCGCTCGTGGAAGTCCTGCCGCGCCACCAGCCGCCGCCCATCGGCATCTACGCCGTCTATCCGGCGGGGCGGTTCCCGCAGCCGAAACTGCGCGTCTTCGTCGATTACCTGGCCGAAACCCTGAAGGGAAAGGGCCCACGCTGGTGACGGATTACGCACATCAGGCGCATAGAAGGCCGCAGCCGCGGGTTTATTTCGCCGCATCCTTCCCATATCGTCATCAGACGGGGGCGTGGGGGCAGCCCGGGCGCGGCGCATTCCGGGCGCGCATGCCGAGGCCGGTGGAGGGGACGTGCCGGAGACCGCGATGAAGGACTGGACGAGACCCATGAGCGACGCCGACGTCCGATTCAGGTTCTGGGGCGTCCGGGGCTCGCTGCCCTCCCCGGGCCCGGACACCGTGATCTACGGCGGCGACACCCCCTGCCTCGAAATCCTCACCGCCTCGACCCGCGTCATCCTCGATTGCGGCTCGGGCATCCGCCGGCTCGGCAACCAGATGATGGAGGAGCCGGACGACCGGGAGACGGTGATCCTCCTCGGCCATCCGCATTTCGACCATGTCTGCGGCCTGCCCTTCTTCACGCCGATCTTCATTCCCGGGCAGAAGTTCCGCCTTGGAGCCTGCGAGCCGCATGACATGCGCCTCCTCATGCCGCGGCTCTTCTGCCGCCCCTTCTTCCCGGTGGAGGAGGCGATGCTGGGCGCCGAGATCGAGTATTTCCAGCCCGATCCGCACGGCCGCATGAAGCTGAACGACGAAGTGACGATCGTCACCCGCCCGCTCAACCATCCCGGCGGCTGCACAGGCTACCGGGTCGAGGCGCTCGGCGTCTCCATCGCCTATTGCTCCGACACCGAGCATGTCGAGGGCGAGACGGACGAGAACGTGCTGGAGTTGATGGACGGCGCCGACCTCGCGATCTACGACAGCGCCTACACCGCCGCCGAATACCCGAACCACGTCGGCTGGGGCCATTCGACGCCGGACGAGGGGGTGCGGCTCGCCGGCCTCGCAGGGGCGAAGCGCCTCGCGCTCTTCCACCACAACCCGACACGGACCGACGCGCAGATCGCCGAGATCGAGAGGCGGCTGAAGGAGACCGCCCCCTTCTCCTTCGCCGGGAAGGACGGGATGGAGCTTTCCTTCCGCGCCGCGAAGGTCAAGGCCGCATGAGCCGTTGATCGGCCCCGCGCCATGCGCCACTACTGACCGGGTCATCTGAGGGGGTCGGCATGGAGAAGAGCCTCGTCGGCTTCGTCTGGAAGCACGGCAAGCTGGACACGATCAAGACCCTGATCGTGACCTTCATGACCTTCCCGGTCATCTATATCAGCCTCGAAATCCCGAAGATCATCGTCAACGACGCGCTCGGCGCCGGCAAGGAGCCGGTGCAGTTCCCCACCGAGTTCTTCTGGACGAGCATGGACCAGGTCACCTACCTCGTCGCGCTCTGCATGATCTTCATCACGATGATCGTGCTGAACAACTGGCTGAAATACGTCCTCAACAACCAGATCGGCCTGACCTCGGAACGGCAGATGCGCCGGCTCCGCTTCAAGCTCTACGAATCCGTGCTGCGCTTCCGGATCAAGCGCTTCCAGCACATGAAGCAGGGCGAGATCGTGCAGTCCGTGATGGGCGAGATCGACGCGCTCTCCGGCTTCTTCGGCGAGGTCATCTCCACCCCCGTCTGGCAGGGCGGGATGCTGCTCGTCTACATGGTCTTCATCTTCATGCAGGACCCGTTCCTCGGAGCCGCGGCTATAGCGCTCTATCCGGTCCAGGCCTGGCTGATCCCGAAACTGCAGAAGAAGGTCGTGCGCCTGAACAAGGAGCGCGTCGCCAATGTCCGCAGGATCGCTGACAATATCGGCGAGAGCGTCGGCGCGATGGAGGAAATCCACACCTCGGGCACCGCGCGCTGGCATCTCGCCGTGGTCGGCGACCGCCTCTATGAGAGCTTCCGCATCCGGCTCGACATCTTCAACCGGAAATATCTCATCAAGGCGCTCAACAATTTCATGATCGCCCTGACGCCCTTCGCCTTCTACCTCTTCGGCGGCATCCAGGTGATCAACGGCAATCTTGAGCTCGGCAGCCTCGTCGCCGTGCTCGCCGCCTACAAGGACGTGTCGGGGCCGTGGAAGGAGCTGCTGAACTACTTCCAGCGCTGGAACGACCTCAACAGCCGTTACGAGATGGTGGTCGAGAACTTCTCCGGCGAGGACGTCTATGACGAGGCGCGGATCGGCGGCGGGGCGGACGATCCGGAGGCGCGGCTGAAGGGCGAGGTCGCCCTCCGCGGCGTCAATCACGGCCCGGCGTCGAGCGGCCTGCACGGCGCCTCCTGCGCCGCCCCCGCCGGCCGCGCGACGGCGGTGACGGGCGGGGAGGAAGGCGGGCGCGACCTCGTGATGAAGATCATGGCCGGGCTGGTGGAGCCCGACCAGGGCCGCGCCACGATCGGCGGCGCGCCGGTGATCGAGGCGCCGATGCCCGTCGTCGCCCGCTCGCTCGCCTATGTCTCGCCGGACGCCGCTTTCTTCGCCGGCACGCTGAAGGACAATCTGACCTACGCCCTGCGCAAGACCCCGGCGCTCCTCTCCGATGACGAGCGGGAGGATGCGCGCCGCCGGCTGGAGGAGGCGGAGAAGACCGGCAACATCCCCGCCAACCCCTTCGGCGACTGGACGGACTACGCCGCCGCCGGCGTGGCGGACGCGGCCGCCCTGACGGCGCGCATCCTCGACCTCGCGGCGAAGGTCGGGCTGGCGGAGGAACTCTACCATCTCGGCCTCCAGGCGCGGATGGACCCGAAGGCGCATCCCGACCTCGCCGCGCTCATCCTCGCGGCGCGGGACCGTCTGCGCGAGGCGGCGGCGGGGGACCGGGAAATCGCCGACATCGTGGAGTTCTGGGAGCCTGAGCGCTTCAACCAGAACGCCTCGCTGCTGGAGAATGTCCTCTTCGGGATGCCGGCGAAGGCCCGCGCCGGAATTGCCGATTATGCGGAGGACGCGACGGTCGTCGCCCTGCTCGACGAGGCTGGGGCGACCGAGCCGCTGCTCCGCGCCGGGCTCCGCATCGCGACGCAACTGGTCGAGCTTCTCGGCGCAGTGGACGAGTCGAGCGCCCTCCTTGATTCCTTCTCCGACTATTCGAAGAAGGACATCCTCGCCGCCGCCGGTATCGTCGAGGCCGCCAAGCGGCCGGACTGGGCGCCGAAGGACGAGCCGCGGCGCATCCTCCTCTCCTTCGCCCTCGCCTTCGTGCCGGTGAGGGACAGGCTCGATGTGGTGGACGCCGAGCTGGAGGCGGAACTCCTCGCCGCCCGCGCCCGCCTCCTGCCGAAACTGGCGGGGGATGCGCGCGTCGTCGGCTTCGGGGACGAGCGCTATTCGCCCGCGCTCTCCGTCTCGGAAAACCTGCTCGACGGCAAGCGCCGCTACAACCGCCGCAGCGCATGGCGGCGGTTCGACGGGTTCCTGGAGCGGGAGATCGAGGCCGGCGGGCTCCGGCCCGGCATAACGGCGGTCGGCCTCGGCGCGCAGGTCGGGCCGGGCGGCGGCGGGCTTTCGGCCGCCTCGCGCCGCCGCGCCGCGCTCGTGCGCGGGCTTCTGCGGCGGACCGAGATCCTGATCGTCAACGGCGTCGCCGCCGGGGCGGCGCCGGAGGAGGCCGCGGCGCGCGCCGCCGTTCTGGAGGAGATGAAGGGCCGCACCCTCATCATGGCCCTCGCCGCGCCGGAGCTGGCGGAGGGCTTCGACCACATGATCGAGGTGAAGCAGGATGGCGGCCTCCGCGAGGGGCCGGCGGAGCGGATGCAAGCCGCCGGATAAGGCGCGGGGCGAAAAGAACCGGGGGAGGATCGCATGAGTCTGAACAAAGCCGTCGAATCGATGATGGAGACGCCGATCTTCCAGGGCGTCGCCCCGAAGCGGCTCCAGCTCCTCGCCTTCATGTCGGAAAGCCTGACCTACCGGGCCGGGGAGCTGCTCTTCGACCAGGGCGACGAGGGGGACAGCGCCTTCGTCACCATCACCGGGGAGGCGTCCGTGCTGATCCGCATCGGCGGGGAGCGGCGGGAGGTGGCGGTGATCGGGCCGAAACAGGTCTTCGGCGAGATGGCCGTGCTTTGCGACATCCCCCGCACCGCCGCCATCGCCGCCAAGACGGACCTCGAGGTGCTCAGGATCGACCGGGACGCGTTCCTGAAGCTCCTCGCGGAATTCCCGGAAGTCTCGCTCCAGGTCATGCGCTTCCTCGCCGCGCGGCTGGAGCGGACGACGCAGGCGCTCGGGCAGGCGCAGGCGCGGGTGCGCGAGCTCGAAGCTCCGCAGGGATGAGCGGCGGGCCGGACCTCGGCGCGCTCTTCGGCGCGGCGGCGGCGGAGACATTCCTCGGCCTGCCACCCTGCCCCGATCTCTCCCGGCTCGACGCGCCGGCGGCGATCTTCGGCGCCGGCGGCGCGACGCCCTACGCCTCCGTCGGCTCCTATTGCCGGAACGCGCCCGCCGCGCTCCGCGCCGCGACCGGCGCGTTCGCCGGGGGCTTCGACCGGTTCGATTTCGAAAGCGGCGGGCCGCTCTTCCCCGATCTTTCCCGCCTCCCGGCCGATACCGGCGACCTCCCGCTGAGCGAGACGGATTTCGCCGCAAACCGCGCCGCGATCCGGGAGCGGACGGCGGCGATCCTCGCGCGCGGGGCCGTTCCCGTCATGCTGGGCGGGGACGATTCGACGCCGATCCCTATGCTGGAGGCGCTGGCGGCGCGGGCCGGGGCGCTCTGGATCCTCCAGATCGACGCGCATATCGACTGGCGGGACGAGCATATGGGGGAGCGGCTGGGCCTCTCCTCCACCATGCGCCGCGCCTCCGAAATGGCGCATGTGGCGGGGATCGTGCAGGTCGGCGCTCGCGGCATGGGCTCGGCCCGCGCAGGCGACGTCGCGGCGGCGAAGGCCTGGGGCGCCCGCCTCGTCACGGCTGAGGCGCTTCATGGCGAGGGCGTCGCCGCCGCGCTCGCCCCGATCCCCGAAGGCGCCGACATCGCGATCTGCTTCGACGCGGATGCGCTTGACCCCTCCATAATGCCCGCCGTGATCGGCCGCGCGCCGGGCGGCCTCTCCTACTGGCAGGCGCTCGGGCTCATGCGCGGCGCGGCGGCGCGGGGGCGGATCGTCGCCGCCGATTTCGTCGAGTTCATGCCGGAGCGGGATGTGGACGGCCTCGGCGCGCTGACCTTCGCGCGGCTGGTCGCGGACGCGCTCGGGCTCTTCGCCCGGCAAGGGTGAACGCCCGGGCGCCCGCCGACGAGGCCGGACGGCGCGCGAACGGAGCGCGAAGGGCCGCGGGCTCCATCGGGCGGCCGCCTCGGAACGAATGGTCCGTGCGGTTTATGGCGTCAGGAACTCTGACGCTTGAGCGTCTTGAGACGTCGCGATGCGGCCTCCCGCGCGGGAGGGAGGCCGCGGCCCGTGCTGGACGCACGGGCCATGGGGCGAACGTGAGCGGAGCGCCTCGGCCCGGCCGGGTCCAACGGGCCGGATTCCGCTCCGACTCCAATTGTTTCAAAGGCGATCACGGGTTTTTCTCTTTGATTTCAAAGGAGATTGGCCGATAACCATGGTTATCCCTCCCCCTCACCCGAAAATCGGCCCGAAAAGCAGCGACCCGAGGGCCCCGAAGGCCAGCGCCGGGCCGAACGGGATCTCCGCATCGCGGCGGGCTCCCCTGACGGCGAGCCCGAATGCGAGGCCCGAAAGCGCCGCGATGAACACCACCTCCGGCAGCGCCATCGGCCCGAGGCAGGCCCCGATCCCGCCGAGGAGTTTCGCATCCCCTCCGCCAAGCGCCCCCTCCCGCGGCCAGAGCCGCGCGAAGAGCGCGAGCCCGCCCCAGCCAAGCGCCGCGCCGAGCGCCGGCGCCCAGGAGCCCTCCGCCAGCCCGAGGAGGAGGCCGAAGAGGATCAGCGGCAGCGTCAGGTCGTCCGGCAGGATCATCCGCCGCGCGTCGATCAGCGCGAGCGGCGCGAGCGCGGCCAGAAGGCCGATCCCCGCCCATCCCGCCCCCGGCGCGAGAAGCGAGAGGAGCGCGCCCGCCCCCGCCCCAAGCACGCCCGAAGCCGCGCCGAGCGGCAGGGGAGAGAGCGCGAGGTCACGCCGCCGCCACGCGACCCCGAGGCCGAGCAGCGCGGCGCCGAGCCCGGCGATGAGCGTCTCCTCCATCCGGCGCTTCCCCCTTTCGCCCGGCAGGCGTAGCATCGCGCCATGATCCGCGCGACGCTCATGTCCCTTCTCGCCCTCTTCCCCGCCGCCGCGCCGGCCGCGGGGCTCGACGCCTGGCTCGCCCGCCTCGCCCGCGCCGAAACGGCTTTCGAGGCCGATTGCGCGGCCCTGCGGGAGCGGGAGCCGCCCCCCGGCGCCGTCTGGCTCCGGCTCGGCCCCTCGGGCGTGGAGATCGCCCCGGCCGACGCCGCCTCCGCCGAGGCCGCCGCCTTCTGGGCCGAAGCCGCGCTCGGCGCCCGCGCCGCCGCGCTCGCGCTCTACGGCCAGGCGCAGGGCGAAGGGCTCGCGCTCCGGCCGGTGATGATCGAGACGGGCGCAGCCGGCGTCTCCGTCCATGACGGCGCGGCGCTGAGCCGGGGGGACGCCTGCGACGCCCTTCGGCGCATGACCCCGGCGCTCGGCGGCGCCGCGCCCAGCGGGAACCCCTTCGGCGCGGCGCGGGAGAAGGCGGCGGCGGGCCTCGCCGCGCCGGTCGGCGGCTCCGCCGAGGCGCGGCTCGAAAGCGCACCGCCCGAAGGCGCGACCGCCCGCGGGCCGGACGGCGTGAGGGTCGAGATCGGAACGGACGAAGAGGGCGCCCCCCTCCTCGCCGTCTCCATCTCGGGCGACGCCCGGCCCGGCGAGACCGAAGTGCGGATCTACGCGCCCGGCGATCCCTTTCGCCCCGCGGCGACCCTGCCCCTCACGATCCTCCCCGGCGCCGCCCCCGCGCCCGCCGCCACGGGCGGCGCGCTCGCCCCCGGCGGAACGGCGGAAGGCGTGCTGCCGCTCGGCGGCGAAGCCCGGCTCTCCGTCGAGGTGACGGAGCCGGGCCGCTTCGCCTTCGCCTCCGCGCCGGGGGCCGACCTCACGGGCCGGATCGAGACGGCGGACGGGCGCGCCCTCTACGCCGACGACGATTCGGGAAGGGGTTACGGTTTCCGGTTCTCCGCGGAGTTGCAGCCGGGCCGATATTACCTATCTCTCCGGCATTGCTGCGGAGGCGGCGGCCATTTTTCGGTCATCTCCTCGCCCGAATGAGAAAAAGCGTGACTGAACGCACGGCCCTGCTGCGGCGCAGCGCAGGGAATGATTGACCGCGCGCGCCGAAAATCTCATCATGCCCGCACCTTGCGACCGGGGGCGTGATGACGGAAACGTACGAAATCGCGATCGTCGGCTCGGGCCCTGCGGGGGCGAGCGCGGCGACGAGGGCGGCGAAACTCGGCGTAAGCCACGTCCTGCTTGAGCGGACCGACCACCTTTCGGACACGATCTACAAGTACCAGCGCGGCAAATATGTCATGGCGACGCCGGACAACCTGCCGTTGCAATCCGACCTGAAGTTCGAGGCGGACACGCGGGAGAACATCCTCGGCTGGTGGGACGAAGGGACGGCAGGCTCCGGCGTGAACGTCATGTTCAACGCCGAAGTCACGGCGATCGAGGGTGAAAAGGGCGATTTCACGATCCGCACCGCGAAGGGCGACAGCGTTAAGGCCCGCAACGTCGTGCTCGCCATCGGGTTGCAGGGCAACCTCCGCAAGCTCGACGCGCGGAAGATCCCCGGCGCCGATAACGGGCTGACCGAATACCAGCTCGACGACCCGCGCGACTATTTCGACAAGGACGTGGTGGTGATCGGCGCCGGCGACGCGGCGATCGAGAACGCCGTCGCCCTCGCGCAGGCGCAGAACCGCGTCACCATCGTCAACCGCAGCCGCGAATTCTCACGCGCCAAGTCGGGCAACATCTCGCTCATCCTCACGGCGATCAAGGACGAGCTCCTCGAATGCGCCTACAACGCCGAGCCCGCGCGGGTGGAGGAGCGGGCCATCGTGCTGAAGACGCCGGAAGGCGAGCGCGTCGTACCGGCGGACCGGGTGATCGCGCGGCTCGGCGCCATGGCGCCGCGCGCCTTCGTCGAGGCCGTGGGCGGCGTCTTCGAGGAGGGGGCGGACGTTCCCCGCGTCTCCGAGACCTACGAGGCGGACCGGCCGGGCGTCTACATCATCGGCGCGCTCGCCGGCTATCCGCTCATCAAGCACTGCATGAACCAGGGCTACGAGGTGATCCACACGATCATCGGCGACCCGGTCGAGAGCATCATCCGCAAGGAGCTGGCGAAGAAGTTCCAGGTCATCCCCGGCTATCGCGACGTGCAGTCGATGCTGGAGCGGATCAAGGACGCCGTGCCGCTCTTCCAGGGCCTCACGCTCCTCCAGCTCTCCGAGTTCCTGCTGGACGCCGAGGTGCATTTCAAGAAGCCGGGCGAGCCCTTCATGCGGAAGGACGAGGCGGGGGACAGCCTCTTCGTCATCCACGAGGGCTCGGTCGAGATTCCGGTGACGCCGGAAAAGATCTTCCGGCTGGAGAAGGGCGCCTTCTTCGGCGAGATGGGCCTCATCATGGGCCGCCGCCGCACCGCGACCGTTCAGGCGGACCGGTCGGGCGCTGGCGCCGTCTGCATCGAGATCCCGCGCACCGCGGCGCTGAAGCTCATCGCCTCCTCCCCGGTCGCCAAACAGGTGATGGACGAGACGGCGATCCTCCGCCAGCTGCAGACCTTCCTCTCCCCCGAGCTGACGCGGAGCGACCTGACCGAGCTGATCGCGGCGGCGGAGACAAAGAAATTCGGCCGCGGCGAGGCGCTGATCAAGGAAGGCGAGGAGGGCGACGCGCTCTTCGTCATCCGTTCCGGCTCCTGCACCGTCTCGAAGCGGGTCGGAAGCTCCGACGTCGTGCTCGCCTATGTGCCCGCCGGCAAGTTCGTCGGCGAGATGGCGCTGCTTACCCGGCAGGTCCGCTCCGCCACCGTGCGGGCGACCGTGCCGGTCGAGGCGGTGCAGCTCGACGGCGCGCTCTTCCGCTCCCTGCTGGACGGCAAGCCGAAGCTCCGCGCCATCGTCGACCGGGTGGCGCGGGAGCGCGAGGAAGGCAACCAGAAGGTTTCGGACGACGAGCTTTCGAAGAAGATCGAGTTCCTCACCTCGGTCGGCCTCGGCGAGGCGACCAACGCCATCGTCATCGATGAGAGCCTCTGCGTCCGCTGCGATTACTGCGAGAAGGCCTGCGCGGAGACGCATGGCGGCGTCAGCCGGCTCGACCGGGCGGCGGGGCCGACCTACGCCAACATCCATGTCCCGATCTCCTGCCGCCATTGCGAGCAGCCGCATTGCATGGCCGATTGCCCGCCCAACGCCCTCCAGCGGGACGCGAGGGGCGCGGTCTATGTGAACGAGACCTGCATCGGCTGCGGCAACTGCGCCCGCAACTGCCCCTATGACGCGATCAAGCTCTCGGCCCTGCCGCCGCCGAAGGGCGGCCTCTTCTCCTGGCTGGTCTTCGGCGGGAAATACGGGCCCGGCGAGGCCGGAAAGGCCAAGAAATCGAAGGAGAACAAGGAGCTTGCGCGCAAGTGCGACCTCTGCGCCGGGGATGAGGCGGGGCCCGCCTGCGTACGCGCCTGCCCGACCGGGGCGGTCGTCCGCATGGGGCCGGAAGAGCTGTTCCAGCGGATCAGGGAGGGCGCGTGATGTCCGCCCATTCCTCCTTTCTCGTCTATGAGCGGTTCCGCTGGTTCAAGCGCTCAGCCTGGCTCTGCCTCCTCGTGATCGTGATCTACTCAGCCTATGCGCCAGTCGGCGGGCGGAACGGCGGCACCTGGGTCGGCTACGGGCTCGGCGGGCTCGGGCTCGCGCTCATCCTCTGGCTCACCTGGCTCGGGGTGAAGAAGCGCGGCTTCTCGACCGGCGCGAAGGGCGTGAAGGGCTGGACCTCGGCCCATGTCTATCTCGGCATCTCGCTCGTCGTGATCGCCACGCTGCATACCGGCTTCGAATTCGGCTGGAACGTCCATACGCTGGCCTATGCGCTGATGATGCTGGTGATCCTTTCCGGCGGCTTCGGTGTCTTCGCCTATGTTCGCTATCCGCGGCTGATGTCGCAGAACATGTCCGGCCAGTCCGCCGAGGGCCTGCGGCGCGAGAGCGCGGAGATCGACATCCGCCTGCAGCGCCTCGCCCAGCGCCTCCCGGACGCCTTCGCCGGCGCCGCGCGCGAAGCGCTGGAGACGCGGATCGGCGGCGGCTTCTTCCAGCTCCTCTCCGGCTCCAGCCGCCGCTGCGCCGCCGCCTCCGCGCTCGCCAAGGCGCGGGCCGAGGCGGAGCGCATCACGGATACGGAACAGCAGATCGCGGCGACGGAGATGATCGCCGCGCTTTCCCGCAAGGCGGAGATATCCGCCCGCCTGCGGCGCGACCTGAGCTTCAAGGCGATGATGGACGTCTGGCTCTGGATCCACGTTCCGGTGACAATCGGGCTGATCGCGACGCTGATCGCGCATGTCCTCATCGTCTTCTTTTACTGGTGAGGCCCGGCATGCGTCTTTCGCTCATCACCCTGAAGCGCCGGCCTGACAGCGAGGACGTCTCGCGGCGCGAGACCATGCTGGAGGCCGACGTCTTCCGCGTCGGCCGCGGCTCGGACATGGACGTGAACCTGCCCGACGTGAACGTCGCCTATCACCATGCGACGCTCAGCGCGGGCCCCGGCGGGCTCCGGCTCGAAGGCGTCGGCGGCGCGCTGATCGAATCGGGCGGCAAGATGGTCGACTCCGTCGCGCTGCGGCCGGGGGAAAGCTGCAGGGTCGGCGCCTACGAGATCGGCTGCGAGGCGCCCGGCGCCCATGCCGACGCGGCGATCACCCTCGCCCGCGTCGAGGCGCAGGCGCGCGCCTATCGCACCCCGCAGCGGATCGCGGACACGCTGCCCTCGCGCCGCCGCCTTTCGTGGCTCCTGGCGCTCGCCGCGCTCGTGCTCTTCATCGCCTGGCCGCTTTCCGTCATCCTCCTGCGCGAAGCCCCGTCGCCGGACGCCGTCGTCGTCAACGCGATGGTCGCGCCGGAGAAGGCGGAAGAGCGGGCCGGCAGCGTCGCCACGCTCGTCGCGCTCGGAACCAGCCTTGCGGAGGGGACGGAGCCGCCGCCGGCCCCCCTCTTCACGCCGATGGAGACGCTCTGGCTTTCGGGCCCGATGTCCAACGTCCATGCCGGGCTCGCCGAGAACTGCTCGGCCTGTCATCTCCGCCCCTTCGAGATGACGACGAACGAGGCCTGCCTCGCCTGCCACGCCGAGACGGCGAACCATTTCGACGTCGCGAAGCACGCTTCCGCGGCGGACGATCCGTCCCTCGCGCGCTGCGCCGCCTGCCATAAGGAGCATGTCGGCGGCGAGAGCCCGATCGAGGAGGCGTCCTCCACCTGCACCGATTGCCACGCGAACCTGAAGGCCGTGGCCAGCGCGACCGAGCTCTATGACGTCTCCGACTTCGCGCTCCAGCATCCGCAATTCCGCCCGACGCTCGTCACCGGCGTCGGCACGGCGGTGGACGGCGCGCTGCTCCCCACCGTCGCGCGCGCGCCGCTCGACCCGAAATATCCGCTCTCGGAGCAGTCCGGCCTCAAGTTCCCGCATGACGTCCACCTGAACAAGGAGGGCGTGCGCGGGTTGGGCCGGGTCGCGGACAAGACCTGGCAGATGAACTGCGAGTCCTGCCACCAGCCGCAGGCAGACGGCGCGCTGATGCGGCCGATCGAGATGGAGCGCGATTGCGGCTATTGTCACGAGCTCGTCTTCAAGCCCGACAATCTCGACGTGCTGCGGGAGCTGCCGCACGCCAAGCCGGTGGAAGTGCAGGAGATCGTGCACGACTACTATGGCGCGCGCGTGCTCGAAGGCGGCCTCAACGTCCCCGGCGCCCCGGAGAGCGCGCGCCGCCGCCCGGGCGAGGCGATCGGCCTCGCCGGCCGGGCGGAGGGGCTGGACTGGGCCGCCGAACAGGCGGAGCTGGAGCTGAAGCGCATCATGGAGGTCAGCCTCTGCGGCGACTGCCACGTCGCGCAGGCCTCGGCGGAGCCGGATTCGCGCGGCCGCACGGTCTGGACCGTGCAGGGCGCGCTGCTGCAACGGCACTGGATGCCGAAGAGCTACTTCAACCACGAGCCGCATTTCGCGATGGACTGCGTCTCCTGCCACGCGGCGACCACGTCCAAGTCGAGCACGGACGTGCTGATGCCGCCCATCGAGAACTGCCGCGATTGCCACAAGGGTGAGCAGGCGGGAGCCAGCGCCTCCTCCGAGTGCCTCGCCTGCCATGTGTTCCACGCCGACCCCTACGGCCCAATGTCGCCGCCGCATGGGCAGGCGATGGTGGACCGGCGGAATGCGGCGGAGCGTTCGACCGTGGTGCGCGCCACGCAATAGCCGCGCCCTCCGGGGCGCGCAGCAGGGAGAAACCCGATGCGCAGACCATTCATCGCCCTTCCGCCGCTGCTTCTGGCCGCGCTCGCCGCATCCGGCCTCGCGGCCGCGGAACGGCTGAGCGCGGACGGCGCGGCGCTGCCGGCGGTCTCCTTCGCGCCCGGCGGCGCGCTGGAGGCGCGGGTGGACGCGGGCGGCGACGAGGTGCTCTCCGTCCACGCCCTCCTGCGCCCCGCCTCCTCCAACCAGGTCTGGATGCGGGACAGGGACGGGTTCTGGACGGAATGGAACGGCGACCGCGCCGCGCTGATCCCGGCCGCCGCGCGGCGGGAGGGGGACGAGCTCGTCTTCAAGCTCTTCACCGCGCCGCCCTCCGGCGTCTCCTCCATGACCATCACCCTCGCCTACCGGACGCCCGAAGGGCTGAAATACGGCTGGTTCGAAGCAGCGGAGCGCAGCGAATGAAGGCCCCCTTCCGATACGGTCTCGCCGGCCTCCTGACCCTCGGCCTCCTCGCCGCCTGCGGCGGGGAGGAGACGGGGAGCGACAACGGCGCGACGCCGGAGCCCGGCACCCGCTTCACCGGGCTGATCGACTTCCCGCCGCTGGAGGCGCTCACCAGCGCCGAGGTCCAGCAGATCATCGCGCAGGCCGCGGCCGAGGCGATCGCGCAGGGCGCGCCCGCCGCCATCGCGGTGGTGGATCGCGTTGGCAACGTCCTCGCCGTCTTCCAGATGAACGGCGCGCCGGCGCAGCTCCTCGCGCAGGCGGAGGTGCCGCGGACCATCGACCAGGGCCCGCTTTCCGGGACGGTGCTCGTGGGCGCCGCCGGGTCGGGCCTCGACGGTCTGACGATCCCGGGCGCGGCGCCCGTCGGCGCCATCGCGAAGGCGGTCACCGGGGCGTATCTTTCCTCCGGCGGAAACGCGTTCACGACTCGCACGGCGAGCCAGATCGTGCAGGAGAACTTCAATCCGGAGCAGACCTTCCAGGCCGGAGGCCCGCTCTTCGGCGTGCAGTTCAGCCAGCTGCCCTGTTCAGACCTCTCCACCCGCTTCGCCTCCGACAACGGAGCGGGGACAGTTGTGGGATCGACCGTCGGTCCCCGCCGCTCCCCGCTCGGCCTCGCCGCCGATCCGGGGGGATTGCCGCTCTACAAGAACGGCACGCTCGTCGGCGGGATCGGCGTGATCGCGGACGGGATCTACGGGCTGGACCTCCGGGTCACCGACATCGATTCGGATGCGGACATGGTCGACGAGCTGATCGCGCTCGCCGGAACCGCCGGCTTCGAAGCCCCGGCGCAGATCCGGGCGGAGCGGATCACGGTGGAGGGCAACACGCTCCGCTTCACCGACACCGTGGACGATACGGACCGGCTGCGCTCCAACCCCGCTGCAGCGCCGTCCTTCGCGACGATAAGCAACGGGTTTCAGGGCAATCTGATCCCCGTGAACGGCTACTACGCGACGCCGACAGGAACGGCTGCGGACGTCCTGGCCGGCGTGGCCTATGGCGACCCGGCCTCCGGCTACGTTCCGGCGACAAGCCTCGCCGGCGGCAGCCCCTTCGAGAACCTGAGCGCCTATGTGCTGGTGGACGAGAACGGGGATCCGCGCTTCTCGCCGAAGGCGGCGGGGGACGCGCCGGGCGGCGACCCGGCGAACCGGCTGACGCGGCGGGAAGTCATCGCGTTGATCGACGAGGCGCTCGGCGTTGCGCTCGCCGGGCGCGCGCAGATCCGCCAGCCGCTCAACAGCCGCATCCAGGTAACCGTCTCCATTGTCGACACGAACGGGGAGATCCTCGGCGTCGCCCGCACGCCGGACGGGCCGATCTTCGGCACCGACGTGTCGCTGCAGAAGGCGCGCACGGCGATGTTCTTCTCCTCCGCCACGGCGGGAACGGAGCTTGGCGCCGTCGCCGGGGCGACGGCGAATGTGGGCGCGCAGGTCATCAACATCCCGCCGCTCCAGGATTACGTGGACGCCGCGCGCGCCTTCATCGGGCCCGACGCGCTGACCGGCACGATCGCCTTCTCCGACCGCGGCAACGGCAACCTCTCCCGCCCGTTCTTCCCGGACGGGGTGCAGCGCCAGCAGAACGGGACGCCGTCTCCGAACGGCCCCTTCTCCCGCCCCTTCAACTCGCCCGACCCGACGCAGAACTGGTCCCCCTTCTCCACGGGGCTGCAGTTCGACCTGATCGGCGGGAACATCCTGCAGCATGTCTTCTTCATCCTCGGCCTCGGCGCGGACACGCCGGTGGGATGCACCGGCCTCTCCGCGCGGGACGGTCTGGCCTTCCCGCGGCCGGCCTTGTCGAACGGGGCGCAGATCTTCGCCGGCTCCGTCCCGATCTACCGCAACGGAATACTCATCGGCGGCATCGGCGTCTCCGGCGACGGCATCGACCAGGACGACATGATCTCGTCCCTCGGCCTGCGCCGCGCCGGGCTCCGGCTCGGGAACGGGCTCGGCCATGCGCCGGAGGCGATCCGCTCCGATACGCTCGTGCCGGACGGGCGGAACCGGCTCCGCTACGTCTCCTGCCCGTTCCGCCCGTTCATCGCGAGCGACGTGCAGAATCCGTGTCAGGTGCTCTGATGCCGTCATGCGAGGGAGGCGAGAAATGACGCCGCGAACGCCAAGAGCCCGAACCGGCCTTCTCGCCGCCGCGGCGGCGGGGGCGCTGCTCGCCGGGTCCGCGCCCGCAATGGCGGAAGCCCCGCTGCCCGCCGCCGGGCCGCTGAAGGATCAGGAGGTCTTCGTCTTCTCGCAGGTCCTGCGGCGTAACCAGCAGCCCGATGTTCGGCAGGTCGCGCCTGAAACGGTGCCGGAGCCGGTGGAGCGAGACCCGTCGATCGTCGACGATGCGGGGCGGGAGCGCCCCGCCGGCGTCGAAGGCCGGCAGGCGCCGGTCGATACCGGGGTCGTCCCGCAAGTCGAGAGCGACTGGCGGCGCGCCCCGGATGCTTCGGGCGTCGAGACGACGAGCATCCCCGCCGGCCCCGGGGCCGGTGAGCCGGGCCCGACGATCCGCCCCGGCGGCTTCCTCCTGAACGACCGCGTGCTGCTGACCGGGGAGCCGGACGAGGGCCGCGTGCGGCGCCAGACGCTCGACGGCCGCCGCGCCCCTCCGGGGGTGGACGTGACCCCGCTGGAGCCCGAACCCTATATCGACCCCACCTCCATCCCCCTGCCCCCGCCGCGGGCGGCGGGGCCGGACGACTTTCTCGCGATACCGGACCGCTGGCGGCTCGTCGATACGCTGGGGCTGATCAAGGAAGACCCGTTCGACCCCTACAACCAGAACACGCTGAAGGGCGACAAGCCGTTCTACGAGGGGGACTGCTTTCCCTTCCTCGCGCCGCTGATCGGCGAGTTTCCGACGGACTGCTTCCTCATCCTTCTCGGCATCTCCGACACGGTAATCGAGCCGCGGAGCTTCCCGACGCCGACCGGCGTCCAGTCCACCGCGAGGCCCGGCACGAACGACATCTTCGGCAAGCCGGACCAGATCATCTTCAACCAGAACTTCATCCACGGCTTCAGCCTCCTGAACGGAGACACGGCCTTCCGCCCGCAGGACATCGAATTCCGCTATACCGGCGTCCTCAACGGCAACTTCGCGGATGTGGACGAACGGCGCGTGCTCCGCGCCGATCCGGGGGCCGGGACCAGCCGGTTCGACTATCATTACGGGATCATCGAGCTTTTCCTCGACTATCACGTCGCCAACATCACGGACCGCTACGACTTCTACTCGGTCCGCGCGGGCATCCAGCCCTTCTCGTCAGACTTCCGGGGCTTCCTGTTCCAGGACAGCCAGCTCGGCGTCCGGTTCTTCGGCAACTGGGACAACAACCTCTGGCAATACAACCTCGCGTGGTTCCGCCGGCTGGAGAAGGACACGAATTCCGGCCTGAACGACCCTTTCCAGGACGTGCGGGACGACGACATCTTCGTGGCAAACGTCTACCGGCAGGACTTTCCGATCCTCGGCCTGACGAGCCAGCTGACGGCGATCTACAACCGCAACCGCGAGGCCGGGGAGCGGTTCTTCGACGACAACGGCTTCCTGGCCCGCCCCTTCCCCTTCGGCACGCAGCAGGAGCGGGACTATGACGTCTTCTATCTCGGCTACAACGCGGACGGCCGCATCGGCTCCTACAACCTGACGGCCTCCGCCTATTACGCGTTCGGCGACGACCAGAACCCGTTCACGGGCGAGGATTCGAACATCTCCGCCTTCTTCGCGGCGGCGGAGTTGAGCCGGGATTTCGACTGGGCGCGCTGGCGGCTTTCGGCGCTCTACGCGAGCGGCGATTCCGATCCGTTCGACAACACCAGCAACGGCTTCGACGCCATCTTCGAGAACCCGCAATTCGCCGGCGGCGACACGAGCTACTGGATCCGGCAGCAGATCCCGCTGATCGGCGGCTCCGGAGTCGGCCTTTCCTCCCGCAACGCCGTGCTCCCCTCGCTCCGGCCGAACAAGGAGCACGGGCAGTCGAACTTCGTGAATCCGGGCATCATCCTCGTCGGCGTCGGCGCGGATTTCGACCTGACGCCGGAATTCCGCCTCTCCGGCAACGCCAACTACATGTGGTTCGATGACACCTCCTCGCTGGAGGCGCTGCGGCTCCAGGGCTCGATCGACAACGACATCGGGCTCGACGTCTCGGTCGCCGCGATCTGGCGGCCGTTCCAGACGCAGAACTTCGTCGTCCGCCTCTCGGGCGCCGCGCTGATCCCCGGCGAGGGGTTCAACGATCTCTATGCGTCTCAGGGCGAGCGCGATCTCTACTACTCCGTGCTCGCCAACATCGTTCTGACCTATTGAGGCGGCCATGACCCGGTTCCCCTTCGCCCTCCTTCTCTCCGCGCTGATCGGCCTCGCCGCCGCAGGCGCATGGGCGGCCGGGGGGGAAAAACCGGTGGAGCGGGTCTATCCGTTCTATCCGCCCGCGCCGAACGGCCAGTCCCCGGCCGATGTCGCGCTGAAGACGGCGGGCTGCATGTCCTGCCACGAGAAGACCGACAGCCCGACCATGCACATCTCCGGCGCCGTGCCGCTCGGCTGCACCGATTGCCATGGCGGGCAGGCGGACGTTTTCCGCGACGCGAGCCATGCGCCCGGCTCCCCGGAATACAATCGGGCGATGGAGGCGGCGCATGTCCTGCCCCTCTACCCCGAGACCTGGCACTGGCCGACCTCCGCCAATCCGAAGCGGAGCTACACGCTCATCAACAAGGAAAGCCCCGAATTCCTCCGCTTCGTGAACCCGTCGGACTACCGCGTGGTGCGGGAGGCCTGCGGGGCCTGCCACATGAAGCAGATCCAGGCGGCGGAACGCTCGCTCATGGCGACCTCGGCGATGCTCTGGGGCGGGGCCGCCTACAATAACGGCATCCTGCCCTTCAAGCGCTACGTCCTTGGGGAGGCCTTCACACGAGACGGCGAGCCCGCGGTGCTGGACAGCCCGGTCGCCGTCACCCCGGAAATGGAGGCGAAGGGCATCCTGCCGAAGCTCTACCCGATGCCGGCCTGGGAGGTCCTCCCCGCGGCGGACGTCTTCCGCGTGTTCGAGCGGGGCGGGCGGAACATCATCACCATCTTCCCGGAACTCGGCCTGCCGAACGCGCTCGGCCAGCTCCAGCGGCTCGAGGAGCCGGGCCGGCCGGACATCCGCCAGTCCAACCGCGGGAACGCCACCGGCATCCGCATCGCGATCCCGGTGCTGAACATCCACAAGACGCGCCTCAACGACCCGCACATGTGGTTCTTCGGCACGAACGACCAGCCGGGCGACTACCGCATCTCCGGCTGCGCCGGCTGCCATGTGCCTTACGCGAACGACCGCGAGTGGGAAAGCTCCGGCATGTACGCGAAGTACGGGAACAAGGGGCAGACCGTCACCATCGACCCGACCATCAACGGGGAGCACTTCCCCGAGATGAAGGGGGAAAAGGGCCACCCGCTCCGCCACGCCTTCACCTCGGCGATCCCGACCTCTCAGTGCATGTCCTGCCACATGCACCAGCCCAACATGTTCGTGAACACCTATCTCGGCTACACGATGTGGGACTATGAGTCCGACGCGCCGCTCATGTGGCCGGAAAAGCAGGTGGATCGCGGGCGGCAGGAAGTCGGCCAGAAGCGCCGCAAGGAGGAGAAGGTCGCCACCCGGAAATACTGGCACGGCGACGAGCATCACGAGGAAGAGACCTACGGCCCCTGGGGCCGGATGCGCGAAATCCTAGACCGGAACCCCGAGGCCGCCTCCGCCGGCGGCAAGTGGCGCGAGCTCGCCTTCCTCGAGGAGGTCTGGCGGGACGTGAATCCGAAGGCGCAGGACACGCAATTCGCCGATTATCACGGCCACGGCTGGAACTTCCGCGCCATCTTCAAGCGCAACCGGGAGGGCGACCTGCTCGACAAGGCGGGGAACATCGTCTCGAACGACGATCCGGAGAAGTTCGAGAAGGCCG
>JAUIDE010000185.1 GCA_030429105.1 Alphaproteobacteria bacterium | reverse complement strand
GCACCGTCTTCGGCAAGTTCCGCCGGGTGGTGCGCGATCTCTCCGCCGAGCTCGGCAAGGAGGTGGCCCTGGTCACCCGCGGCGAGGAGACCGAGCTCGACAAGAACGTGATCGACAGCCTCTCCGAGCCGCTGGTGCACATCATGCGCAACGCGATCGACCACGGGGTGGAGGCGGCCGCGGCCCGGCGCCTGGCCTCCGCCCTCGCGCTCGAAGATGTCGGCTTCAGCGCCGACTGGCTGCGCGCCGAGGCTCTGCGCCGGGCGGGGCGGAATGCTGAGGCCCGCGCCGCCTTCGCCGCCGCCTTCGAAGGCCTCCGGGGCTTTCGCGCCCGCGCCCCGCTCGGCGCCCCGCCCGCCACCTCCGCCCGCCGCTTCGCGCCCCGCCCGTTCCAGCTCGACTATGTGGATTTCCTCCTCTCCGGCCCGCGCGACGAGGCGGCGCTGGAGGCGGCGCGCGCGCTGATCGAGGACCTGAAGCTCGACGAGGTGGACGAGTATTTCTCCGAACGATGCACCCCCGCCCGCGGCCGGATCGTCGCGGCGGAGGAGATCGGCGCCGGCGCGGCGACGCTCTATCCTGTCGTGTTCGAGGACCGGACGGAGATGATCTGGTCCCTCGGCGGGCGCGGCGGCGCCTATACCGTTCCGCTTGGGCGGGAGGCGCTTCGCGCCGAGGTGACGAAGCTTCGCTACCTGATCGACCTTCGGCTCGGCGGCCCGCCGCAACCCGCTGCGCTCCTCTATGACGCGCTGATTCGCCCCATCGCGGCGGACCTCGCCGCCGGCGGGGCGAAGACGCTGGTGATCGCGCCGGACGGGCCGCTCCGCGCGCTCCCCTTCGCCGCGCTCTGGGACGGGTCAAGCTGGCTCGGCGCCCGTTACGGGCTGGCGACGATCCTCAGCCTCGGGCTCGTGGAGCAGGGGGAGGAGACGCTCGCCGGCGCCTCCGCCCTCGCCGCCGGGGCGGAGGCGGTGGGGCAGGGCTATGTTCCCCTCGCCTCCGTGCCGCTGGAGCTGGAGGCCATCAGCGCGCTCTTCGGCGCCGATGCACTGGCGGGCGACAGCTTCAGCGCGGACGCGCTCGCGGCCGGGATCGCGCGGCGGCCCTATGACATCGTCCATATCGCCACCCACGCCGAATTCGGCGCCGAACCGGCGGACAATTTCATCGTGACGAAAGACGGAAGGCTCGACGTCACGCGGCTCGAGGCGACGATGCGCGCGCGGGCGGTGCAGGCCGGCGCGCCGGTGGACCTCCTGACGCTCAGCGCATGCTCCACCGCGGCGGATGTGGGCGGGGAGGCGGCGGAGCGGGCGCCGCTCGGCCTCGCCGGCGTCGGCTTCCGTTCCGGCGCGCGCTCCGTCCTCGCCTCGCTCTGGCCGGCCGAGGACCTTGCGACGGCGCGGCTGATGACGCTTTTCTACGAGGCGCTGGCCGGGGGCGCGGGGCGGGCGGAGGCGCTCCGCCGCGCGCAGGCCGCGCTGATCGCGGACCCGGCGACGGCGGAGCCCTTCCTCTGGGCGAATTTCCTTCTGATCGGGGACTGGCGGTGAGGCGGGAGCGGTTCCGGCTCTTCGGCCTCGCCGCGGCGCTCCTTTCCGCCGCGCTCTGCTTTGGCGCCTTCCGCTACGTCGCCCCGCTCGCCGCGGCGGAGGAGCGGGCGCGCGATCTCGTCCACGCCCTCTTCCGCGAGCCGGCGCCGACGCGGGACGACATCGTCCTCATCGTGATCGAGGAGACGACACTTTCCGCCTTCCCCTATCGCTCGCCCATCGACCGGGGCTTCCTCGCCGATCTCATCGCCTCGCTCGCGGCGCTGAAGCCCGCGGCGATCGGGCTCGACCTCCTCATCGACCAGCCGACCGAGCCGGAAAAGGACCTGGCGCTGATCGAGGCGATCACGGCGGGGGAGGGGCCGCCCGTCGTCGTCGTCGTGGCGGACGAGGCGGACGGGCTGAACGCGAAGCAGGCGGACTGGCTGGCGGCGGCGACGGCGGAGGCGCATGTGGCGCAGGCGACGCTCCTGCAGGACGCCTTCACCGGGATCTCCCGCGCCGCCCCGCCGCCGCGGGAGATCCGCGGGCGGGATGCGCCCTCCCTCGCCGTCGCGCTGGCGCGGGCGGCGGGGCGGGAGGATGTGGCGGAGACGGGGTTCGAGATCGACTTCACGCCCGTCGCGGGCGGCGGAGAGTTCGCGCCGCGGCTCGTCGCCGCCTTCCACCAATATTACACCGCCGCGCAGGTTGAGGGGCGGGTCGCGCTCATCCATGTCGGGCTCGACGCGGTGGACCGGCATTCGACCCCGCTGGAGATCGTCGCCGGGGATGGCGACCGGCCGGGCGGCGAGGTCCATGCGCAGGCGCTGGCGCAGCTTCTGGACGGGCGGCGGCTCGAAATCGCCGGGATCGGCGCCGAGGCGGCGATGACGCTCGCCGCCGCGCTCCTCGCCGTCGGCGCCGTGCTTGCGCCGCTCCCGGTGATCGGCCGCGCGGGACTCGTCGCCGCGCTCCTCGCGCTCACTGCCGCGGCGCCCGCGGCCGCGCTGACGCAGGCTTCCATCCGCGCGCCCGTCCTGCCGCCGCTCGCCGCGGGCGCGCTCGCCGCCG
>JAUIDE010000105.1 GCA_030429105.1 Alphaproteobacteria bacterium | reverse complement strand
CTGCGTCAGCGTCTCGCTCGTCGCGCCCGTATTGTCGGAGTTGATCCGGACCGAGAGATCGCCCGAGACACGGACATCGCCCAGAACAAGGCCGCTCGCATCCTCGATGAAGACGTCGCCGCCGACGAGCGAAAGGGTCCCAAAGTCGTTATGCGTTACGCCGCTTCCGTTTTCCCCTCGCGTCAGCTCGATGTCGAAGCGCAACTCCGGATCAACGCCCGCCGGCGAGACGGCTTCGAACACCCCCTCTCCGGCGACCGTGATCACCCCGCTCGGATCGTTAACGGGATCGCCAGTCACGGGGCTGTTGGTGATTTCCCCGCCCCGCGCCCGTACGATCAAGCGCCCCGGATCGGCGCCAACAGGGGTCGGGATCGTGTTGTCCGCGGCGGCGTCCGAGTTCGTCGTGATGTCGCCGAGTCGGATCCCGCCGGAATTGACCAGCGTGATGTCTTCTCCGGTCGCGCTCACAGCGCCCTGGAAATCATGGCGGGAGCCGCTCGTATCATTGTCGAGCGCGATATCGAAGAAGGCGCCCGGCGCGCCCGCTGTCAGAATCGCTTCGCCCGTGACCACGATCCTCTCCGGGCCTGTATCGGCCCCGTCCGTGATCGAGCCCGCAAGCGCCGTCACCGTCAGCGACCCGGCGTCGACGTCGCCAAGCTCGATGCCGTCAATGTCCACAAGCGTCACGTTCGCCGCATCCGCATCGACCGCGCCGTCGAAATCGTTCGTCGCGTCGTCGAGCACGATGTCGGCGGAGGCCGTCAGCGCCGCCGCGCCCGTCACGTCGACATCGTCACCGGCGGCGCCCGCGCCGCCATCCGTGATCGAACCGCCAAGCGCCGTGACCGTCAGCGACCCGGCGTCGATGTCGGCGAGTTCGATCCCGTTGATGTCCACCAACGTCACGTTGACCGCGTCCGCGCTCACCGCGCCGCCGAAATCGTTCGTCGCGTCGTCGAGCACGATGTCGGCGGAGGCCGTCAGCGCCGCCGCGCCCGTCACGTCGATGTCGTCCCCGGCGCCGACCTCGGCCCCGTCCGTGATCGAACCCGCCAGCGCCGTCACCGTCAGCGACCCCGCGTCGATGTCGCCGAGTTCGATATCGGTCGCATCGACGATTTCCACGTTCCTTCCGGAGGCGGTCACGGCACCCTGAAAGTCGTTCGCCATGTTGTCGAGGGTCACGTCCGCATCCGCCCCGGTCGCCATGACCGTCGCGACGTCGCCGATGTTCAGAATCCCCCCGCCGACGATCCCGACCCCGTCAAGGGTCGTTGTGACCATGAGCGCGTCCGTCGCATTGATGTCGCCGAGGACAAGATCGACGGACCCAGTCAGCGAGGTGTCCCCCTCTCCGCTCAGCGTCACGCCGGCCGCCGAGATCGTTCCGCCGTCGAAGAAGATCGTCCCGTCCCCGCTCGCCGTCGTGCCCGGATCATTCGCCGACAGCGTCAGGTTCCCCGCAAGGTCGATGTCCGCCGAAAGCACGATGTCGTTTCCGGCCTGCAGCGTCAGGCTCGAAGCGTCGGCGCTCACGATCGCGGCAGAGACGGTGATGTTGTTCTCCGCCTGAAGCGTCACATCGGCGGTCGCCAGCGCGGCCACGACTGCGCTCGCGTTGATAGTGAAGTCGTCGCCCGGATTGTCGGCAAAAAGGATCGTCGGCAACGCGCCGTCGTTCGCCCCGCCCGCGGCCACGATCTCGATGTTGAGCGGATCAAGCAACAGCTCGCCGGTGAGGCCGCCGGGCGACGAGAGGTCGACGAAGCCGGCGAAGGCGAGGTTCTGCTTGCCGGAGACCTCGGCGAAGCCGCCGTTCCCCGCCTCGGACCCGCCCGTCGCGCGGATCGAGCCGAAGAAGCCGGTCGCCTCGTCGGCCCAGACGATCACGCGGCCGCCGAGCCCCCTCGCGCCGGTCGTGCTGGCGTCGATCTCTGCCCCGGAGGAGACGAGCGTGCGGCGCGCTGCGGGGATGTCGCCGCCGCCCTGGAAGTCGCCGCCGACGCGGACAGAGCCGCCTCCCGCGCCGCCGGAAGCGTCGAGCCGCGCCGTCTCCGTGAGGTGCGTCTGCCCGCCGATGACGGTGATGGACCCGCCGAGGCTCGCCCCGCCCCCGGCGGCCGCGAGGACGCCGGAAATCTCCGCCCTTCCCTCGCCCGCGTCCACCGTGATCGCGCCGTCGCCGCCGACCGCGATCTCGCCGCCGCCCGAAATCGCCGCCTCCACGATTCCCGCCGCCGCCGCCGCCGTAAGCAGCACCTTGCCGCCTTCGGCGACGATCCGGCCGCTGTTTTCGATCAGCGGCCCCTCATCCGTCGAGAGGTTCTGCCCGTCGAGCTGAAAGGCGATCAGCCCGTCGCCGGCAAGGTCGATCGCGAAGGTCTCGGCCCCGCCCAGAACGACCTGGGTCAGCTCGCCCTGGATCACGCCATGATTCGCGACATGCGAGCCGATCAGGGCCGTGAGGCCGGCTTCGCCGACAGTGATCGAGCCCTCGTTCACGATCCGCGCGCCCGGGCGTCCCGGCGTATCGAAGAGATCGCGCCCCGCCATGAAGTCCGCGTTGCCGATATCCGCCGTCGTGGCGACGAGGCCGCCGACATCGACCCGGGCGGAGCGGTTGAAGGTCACGCCGTGCTGATTGACGATCCAGACATTGCCGTTGGCCTCGAGCGCCCCCGAGATCGAGGTCGGCGAACCGCTGTCTACCCGGTTCAGCGCGACCGAGGAGCGGCCGGGCTGCCGGAACCGCACGGTCTCGTCAGCGTCGATGTCGAAGGACCGCCAGTCGACGATCAGCCTGTCGCTGGACTGGTCGACGCGGGTGACGTCGCCGTTGCGCGAGATCGTCCCCTGCCCCCCCTTGATCACGCCGCCCTCCGGCCCGGCGACTGCGACGGAGACGCTCGCCATGACCGCAAGCGAACAGAGCGCGATGCGCGAAGCGCTGGTGCGGAGCGAACCGATCGTCGACTTCCTAATCATCATGGTCTCCCGTCGGAGTTAATCGCGGCTCTAGAATCGCTTCTGGGCCCTGAAGTAGAATCTAAAGTCGTCGTCCTGGGTTCGCTGAAGATCCGTCAGCGGCTTCGCGACCTCGAGGTTCAGCGACGCCTCGTAGGGCAGCGCCAGCCTGAAGCCGCCTCCGACGGAGTAGATGTCCACATCGCGGGGCGAACCGGTCGAACGGTTGAAGACGCGTCCGTAGTCGCCGAAGACATAGAGCGTGAGGGCGCCGAAATCCTCCGTATCCACGTCAAATCCGGCCTCCTCGAGGCTGGTCGCGTATCGGAGCTCGAGCGTCCCGCCCAATCCGTGATCGCCAAGAAACTCGGACGGGTCGTAGCCGCGGCCGAAGCTCGCACCGCCCACGGCGAATTCCTCGGAGGAGAGGAGCGCGTCGCTCGCGAGCTGCGCGCCGAGGCGCAGATAGGCGGACATCCGGTCCGCAAGAATCTGCTCGCGCTCGAGTTCTGCGAAGAGGACGGTGGCTGCGCCGTCGCCGTCCGCGCGAGATACGTTGTTCGAGTTCCCGCCATCTCGCGCGCCGAAAACGTCGAGCCCCTGCCGGAGGCCGACGACCCCGCGCGTATATCCGGTCTCATCGCGAAACGCCCCGCGAAGCGAAACCTCCGCGACACGGATCCGATCGTCGCTGAGCAGATTACCCTGCGCGCCGGTCTCGGTGCGGGAATTCGTCATCTCCGCGCTGACTCGAACCCAGAGCGATTGGGCGCGCGTCCGCAATATCGGATATTCAAGGCCGAGCTCGGCTTCGACCTGTCGAGACTTGATATCGACGCCGGCGAGCACGTCGCCTGGCTCCGAGTAGCTGATGAGCGCCCGGGCGTCGAACATGAGTCCCGTCGCGCCGATAGCCCTGCTGTATTCGACCTGACCTAGAAAGCGTTCATCGAGGTCGTCGATGCTATCCCAGAAGGAATTCAGCGCCGTGACCCGCACGGTGTCCCCCCCGGATTCGAAGGACCCGAATTCCACCGCGGCGCCGACCAACCCTTCGCCTACCGTGGGAGATTGCAGGTTGTCGGCGAAGACGACGCCCGATACCGGCTTGCGTTCGACGTTGATCACCAGGTCGAGCTGGCCGGGGAGGTACCCCGGCGCCCGGGTCGGAACCGCGGTCGCGCGGGTCACGCCCGGAACGTCCCGCATCAGAAGCAGCACGCGCTCGATGGTTTCGATATGAGGGTTGCGCCCGGCCTCGCCGGTCAGCTCCGCCGCCATCACGCGGAGGAGGTCGATCACCGGGCCGACGCTGCCATCGCTCTCCTCTACGGTGACGTTGACGATCTCCGCCTCAACCACGGTCAGCGTCGCCACCCCGCCCTGCACGGCTAAAAGCGATTCCGGGGCGAAGACACGGGTGAAGACGTAGCCGTCGAGCTGAATGCGCCGTTGCGCCTCCCGCGCGATGTCACGAAGCTCGGAAAGCGTCATCGGGCCGCCAAGCCGCTGATTGTCCGCCCATATGTCGGACAGCGCCGAAGCGTCGTAGAGGGCGGAGCCAGCGACCTCGATGCGCTCGACGAACACGGCCTCGCCCGACAGGACGCCCGGCGGCGCCGCCTCCGGCGTGGGAACGGCGGAACGGTCGAGCGGCGCGCGCTCGTTGTCAGGCGTCCTAGGCACAGATTCCTGAAGCACGATCGAAGGAGAGGGCGGAGCCCCGAAACCCGTCTGCGCCTGAGCGGAAACGCACGTCGTTGCAATCAGGGACGCAACCCAAACAATCGATCTCGCCACAAAAATCCCCCCAATCACGCCATTCTCGCGAAATTTGTTATGGCGAGAACGGCCTTCACCGCCTGTCAGGAATCCAGGATGATCTCCACCCGCCGCTGGCGCTCGTCGGTAGCCGGCACGCCCGCCTGCAGCCGCGCCTCGCCGGCGCCGATCGCGCGCAGGCGCCGCCGGTCCACCCCGCATTCGTCGATGAGGTGGCGCTTCACCTCGTCGGCGCGCCGCTGGCTGAGATCGAGATTGTAAAGCTCCGAACCAGAAGCATCCGTATGGCCGACGACGGAATAGCGGATATCGCCGCGCGCATTCTGCAGCGCGGCGCAGAGGGCCGCGAGTTGCGGCTGGCTAGTCGGCTTGATGAACGCGCTGTCGAACTCGAAGAAAATCACAAGATCGATGCGCTTGTCTTCCGACAGGACGGGAAGGTCATCGAGGCCGCCGCCAGTCGCGGCCTGAATGACCGGCGCGGCGGAGGCCGAGGCGGCGGAGGCCGGCGGAGCGGAAGGCCTCGGGGCGGCGGCGACGGTCGCTTCGCCCGCGGCAGGCTTCGCCGCTTCGCGAACGCTACCGCCGCCGACAATTCGCGGGCTCCGTCCGTCGCCGCGTTCCCGACGGATGCTTTCGTCCTGCTTGTTGATTCGACTGAGTATTTCTTCGGCGCTCATGTGCTGCGCCAGTGCCGCCGAAGATCCAAGCGCCGTCGCGGCCGCAATCAAGCTGGCGATCAATTTTTTCATGCTCTTATCCCCTCCATGGCCTAAATGGGCTAACGCATGCTGCACACGTCTCTCGCCTATATAAGTCGCTTAACGATCTTTTGTCAAAAACTATATGCGTTAACGAGACGGTGCGGACTTTCTTCGGCAAGGTTTCGGCTCCGAGGCCGGAAAAGGCCGGGACGTCAGGAGTCGGGTGCGACCAGAACCTCGACCCGCCTCTGCCGGGATGCGGTCAGCCCGAAATCCGGAAGAGGGTCGGCTTCTCCCATGCCGACGGCCTGCAACCGGCCCGGCGCGACGCCGCATTCGTCGACAAGCCATAGGACAAGCTCCTCCGCGCGCAGCATGCTGAGAACCGCGTTGTGTCGTTCGGGCCCTGTCGCGTCCGTATGGCCGATGATGAACACCGGAACGTCCGCGCTGCCCGTCAGCGCCTTGCAGAGATGATCCAGTTGCGGCCTGCTCTCTTGCCCGAGGGCCCAGCTGTCGAACCCGAAGATGATCGGCAGGTTGATCGGATGCTGCGACCGGGGCACGATGATATTCTCCGCATCGCGATCGGCTTTCTCGAATTCCTCCCGGGCAGGCGTTTCCCGCCGCTTTCTTTCACCCGGATTGGGGACGATTACAGGGCCGCGCGTCAGACCCTCGCGCTGCCGTTTCGCATTTTGGGCGTCCTCGGAGGTTCCGCTCAGGATGTCGCCGACCTTGTCGCCGATGACCTGTGCATGGCTGGGGCCGCTCAGAAGGAGCGCGATGGCGGTAATTGCGATGCGATACATGATTTTCTCCTTGATCGTAATCTGGAAAGGGCGGTCCGCTAGATCATGCCAGCGCCCCGTCATCTGCGGGAAGCCGTTCTACGCCGGCGAAGAAGATGGCGGCCACCGCGCCCTTCCGGTCGGCGGCCACCATCGCGGAGCGCGAAATCTGAAAGGGCGGGCCGCCGATCTCGGCTCCCTCGAAGACGAAGGCGACGGCGTTCGGCGCGCCGGCGACACGGCGCAGCCCGAACTCGCGCCGGATCGTCCCGCCTTCGCCCGCCGATAGGCGCGCGATCCGCCTGTCCGCCGGAGGCGCCTCGATCTCCCCCCTCAGCGGCGCCCTGACGACGAAATCGACCATCTCGCCGCGCTCCGAAAGCCGAAGGCTCGCGGTCGCCCCGTCCGATCGCTCGAAGGCGATTTCGGTTTCGTCCGCCGCATAGGGGAAACCGAACGCGTCGACTCCGGCTCCGAAAGGCCGGGACAGCCGATAATAGAGCACGCCGACCGCGTCGCGCGTCGTCTCGGCTTCGGAAAGGGCCACCTCCGGGTCTTCGATCACGCGCAGCATGGCTTCACTTGTAGAGGAAATGGAAGATCGTGAAGTCCTTGTCGCGCATGAGCACCTCAAGAACCTTTTCGCTGGACCGACCGTTCCGAACGACACGGATCGGGATCGTGTACATGAACAGTCCCGAAACTCCCTGCGGATCGGGCGTTTTCCTCCCGTAGCGCACGGCGAGCTGAAGTATCTGGACCGGCGCCTGTCGACCCGGCTCCGCCATGTGCCGCGCGGCAGTTTCGGTGAACTTGAAGACCTGGCGCGTGGTCATGACCCGCCATGCCATCCGCAGGCCGGTCAGGGCCGAGCGCGAGATTACCGCCGCGCTGACGCCATAGGCCGCTCCGCGAGCGAGCTGCCGCCCCGCCACGCGCACCGCGAGGCCGCCGCCGCCCCGCAGAATCCTGAGCGCCGCTCCCGCGCCGCTGAAAAGAAGGATGAGATCCTCTATGAGGTAGGAGGGCTGGAGCGGCGGATCGAATATCGTCTGCTCTTCGATCACCCGCCCCTCAAGATCGTATATCTTGTAGGGCGCGTACTCGGCGAGCTCCTCGTCCACGGTCGGGTCGACCCAGCGGAAGCCGACGACATTGCCGATCTCCTCGTCGAAGATCGGCAAGGCGCCGCCCGGAACTTCCGGCGGATGATGGTACAGGAACTCCGCGTCGGAGTACCTGACCTCGGGAGCCGGCCCTTCGGCGATCCGGTCGTCGATCGAGTACTCAGCCATCGCTCGACCTTCCGCATCCGGGCGGCGGCGACGGGCGGTGCGCGGGGCGCGCTGCGCCGCGCGCCTGCCTGACAGGAGCCGCGGACTTCAAGGATACCATCTGTCGAAGAGCTCCTCGCTCACCTCGAAATGCATCGAGTCCTCACGCCCGAACGCAGCGCCCCAGACCCACCCGGCCTCGTTGAAGTAATCGGCCAGGAGGATCAGGCCGCGTTGCGTCTTGCCGTCCCCCATTTCGTCGATCGTATCGCCGATCGAGATGTCGATGGCGACGCCGAACGCATGTCGCGAAACCATGTCGGCGGAACCGCGGATCAATCGCGCGCACAGCCCGCCATAGGACACGAGCTGGGCGAAGAGTTCCGGATGGTCGATCCGCACCCGGCCGAGGATTTCCTCGACGCTGTCCAGCGCCGGCCTTATGAGCTGCGCGCTGAACGGTCCGACGTCCCGGGTTTCGAGCGCCGAGACTAGACGCGGGGAGGTCGGCGCGGCGCAATCACCGTCGGCAAGCTCCTCGGAGGGCTGGCCGAAGACGGCGAGCAGCCTGTCGGTGGAGACCGGTCGCAGCGCCTCGTTCGCATTGCGCCGGTTGACGAGGCGCATCAGCGCGCCATAATCGCCGAGATCGCTCCGCGGCGGCGATGCTGAGGGCGCCGCGCCGGGAGCCGGAGCGCCCATGGAGCGCAAGGAGGCTTCCCTCTCGATCGCATCGAGCCGCGCCTCCATCTCCTCTACCCGGGCCTGCAACGCCGCAAGGCGAAGGTCGATCACGTCGAGGCGATCCGCGGTCATCGTAGGCGCCGGGCCCTGTCGGAGGGCGATCACGGCGACAATGGCGGCGCAGACCGCGATGCAGAGAGCGAGCGGGGCCGCCAACTTCGCGAACCTGTTCGCCGCAGCCATCTTAGCGGATGTCCACGATCACGACGGTGACATTGTCGGGCGCGCCGGCGTCCAGCGTTAGCCCGATCAGCGCGTCTATCGCGGCGTCGCGCGAGCGGGGCGGGGCCAGCGCGCTCGATATCGCGGCGTCGGAGACGCTTCGAGTCAGTCCGTCCGAGCAAAGCAGGATCCGATCTCCGCACCGCAATTGCATCTGCGTGTAGTCCAGTTCGAGCCGATCTTCGGCTCCGACGGCGCGCGTGATCGCGTGGGCCATCGGGTGGCGCTCGGCCTCTTCGGGGTCGAGCCGCCCGGCATCGATCAGATCCTGAACGATCGTGTGGTCGCTCGTCACCTGCCGGAGCTTCTTTCCCGTCCGCATCAGGTAGACGCGACTGTCTCCCGCCCAGACCACCAGCGCATGATTTCCAAACTTGGCGACACAGGCGATGGTCGCCCCGATGCTGTCCACGCCGCGCCGCCGCGCCTCTTCCCGGAGCTGGGCGTTCGCCTCTTCAAGGCGATCCTCGATGTCGAGTGTGAGCGACCGCGGAGTCGGCTGGTTCGCCCGGACCCGCCGCAGATGGTCTATCACCACAGCGCTGGCGTAGTCGCCGCTGTCATGGCCGCCCATCCCGTCGGACACCGCCCAGAGCTCCGTCCTGTCGTCGAGATGCGCATTGTCCTCGTTCAGCTCCCGAACGCATCCGGGATGCGTCGCGCCGTCGGAGCGCGCGACGAGCTTCTCCTCCAGAGCGCCTAGGCGTCTCATCCGCCGTCCTCCGCGAGCCGTGCGGCGCCGTCGAAGAGCAGCGCAAAGTCGCCCGCCTTCAAGGCTTTCTCGAACCGGACAGGCGCGCGTGCGCCGACGGAGCAGATGCAGACGACGCGCGCTTCGCTTTCAGCCGCCGGCAACGCCGGAGGTGGAGCCAAGGGCGCGAGCGCCGCCTCCCCCGTTTCCGGCGACAGGGCGCCTAGGAACGCGTCTTCGAGCGTCACGAAGAACGGGGCCTCCAGGGTCGCCTCGGCGATGGGCGGAGCCGGCATTTCACAGACGATCGCGAAGGGGAACGCCCTACCAACGGCGTCCATTCCGGGGCCGAGCAGCGCCACGCCTCCTTCGCCGCCGAAAGCCGCCGGTCCGGCCACGAGACGCACGAAGGGCGTCGTCAGGAACCGGTCGAGATCCAGCCCCTGCGCGCGGGCTGCGTCCATCCCCGCCGAAAGCCAATCCCGAACGCCGACGAGAAAGGGCGAATAGCAGCCTCCGGTCACGAAGTCCCCGGAACCGGGCAACTTGCCGGTCCAGCCGAAGCCTGAGGCGGCGGCGGCTAGAGCCTCCCGGGGCACTTGAAGCTCCGAATGGTCCTAAGGCTCGAGACAGGATTAACCTGGGAGTCGAATGACAGCATGAACATCGCCTCTCCGGCGGGGCCGACCTGTACGCGCGCCGCGCTCCCGTCATGGCGGATCTGGTAGCCGACCTGGTCGAGGAGGCGGAACAAACCCCATGGGCCGGGGAGACTGTGCTCGATATCGCCGCCATAGCCGGCGAGCCCGGAGCCCCTGAAGACGCGGACCGCGACGCCGTTGGCGGCGAGCCGACCAGGCCACTCGAGCTGCACCCCTTCGTGCCTGTCTTTCTGGAAAGAAGCTCCCGCGCCTCCGATTTCGAATTGCGCGCCCTCGACGTCCTGAGACAGCGCCTCGATGATCACGCCGACTGACATCGATGGCTGACCCGGCGGCGCGCCGGGAGGAAAGAACGCGTCGCGGAGTTCCGCGGCAGTTTCGAAGAATGCGAGCTTGTCGGCGCCGATGCCGATGTCTCTACCTCTCGACCAGACCCACGGCTTGACTTCGGTGCGAACAAGCGGCTGGAGCCGCTCGGTGAAGAACCTGTCGATCAAGCCTCCAGGGCCAAGAACCTCGGCAAGGTCGCGATAGGCGATCTCCGGCCCGGGTCCGAACGGGTACCGGTCATGGAGAAGGCGCTGGCAGGCTGGAAACACCGCGCTCGCCCACACCTCGTTGAGCCCGGCCCTGTAGCTCAAGTCGCTGGTGTCGCCGGCATTATCAATCATGTCGACGATCATCGCCGCGACGACAGGGGGAGCGGAGCCTCGCGCGGATTGCCTCAATTTGCGTGCGGCGCCGGTTTCGGACAGGAGCGCGAAGTCTGACCGGTCCGCCCGCGCCATGTCGTCAACCACATTGTAGAAGTCCTTGATCTCGCCGATCAGGGCTTCGAGCCCCGAGCCGGATTGCTCGGACCCGACATAGTCGATCAGCGCTTCGAAACGCCGCTCCACAGCCGCGCCCTCGGGCTCGGAACGCTCGAGCCCGCTCGCCCCCGCCTCGATCAGTCTTGTCGCCGTGTTGAAACGGCTGGCGGCGCGATGGAAGATGATTTTGGTGAGGTTCTTCGCCAACGGGCTGTCCTCGGTCGGCGTACGTGTCAGCGCCGTATTGCGCGCCGCGGCCTGCAGCACCGCGCGGAGCGGCGAAGTCCCGCCGGACAGGAAATTGAGCATCTTCCCAGCGTGCTCCGCGTCCGTGAAGGGCACGATGCGGATATCATTCAGAAGGGCCTCCCACGCGTCGCCGTATCGCTGGTAGTAGAGCGCTCTCACATCTCGTCTGATGCGCTCCATTTCCCTGCCGTCCATCTCCTCCGGATCGACGCCGCTCTCTACAAGCCATTTCTCGGAGAGTGCGGCTTCAGCCGCGGCTTCGGCATTCTCGTTGAAGATCGTATAGAAGCCCTCATAGGTGAAAATGCCCGGTATCGGCTCGTCGAGCGGCTTGCCCGATTTTCTGGCGAAAACCGTTTCCGTCACGTCCGAGCCTGCGCGCAGCAGGGTCCAGGGTTCGAGAGCCCGGGCCTCGGGCCTGTTAAGTAGAATGCTGAGCGCCCTCTCGGCGATCGAGATCTGGCTGACCGCCGCGCGCGCCTCCCTGATCGCTTCCTCGTCCAGCGACCTGTCTTGCGGCCGGAACTCGAGGATCGCATCTAGATGCGTCCGCAACTCCTCGACGATCGTACGGTTCGTCGCAGGCGGATAGTCCAGCTCTATCAGCGCGCCCACCTGATCCCGGACATAGTCCTCGTCAAGAGGACCGCGTCCGCCAAGCATCAGATATGTCTTGAGAATCTCGTAAAGCAGTTCGGGCCTGTTCAGGTTCGAACGCAACAGGCCCTCGATCCGATAGAGGAGCCGGGGGCGCAGAAGGTCGTCCAGCGCGTAGGCGTAGGCCTGGCGCGCCTGTGCGCGGATCGCCCCCATCTGGTCCATGCCGAGGCCGAGAAAGGGCGCATCGGCTTCGTCGCTCTCGAGGCGCAGCATCTCGTCGCGCAGTGCGTTCAGCGGCTTGAGAACCCCAGCCAGATTTGCGTCCGCCACCGGCGAGACATCGACTTCGACAAGCGAAAGGCTGTACTCGTCAAGCGCGCGCGTCAGGGACGCCGCCTGCGCCTCCGTATGCGCGCGCACCGTCCACCATGCGAGCCCCAGGAAGACCGGGAGCAAGACACAGGCCGCAAGCGCGGCGTAGCGCCCGGCGGAAGCCGCCAGCCTGCCGCGCCGCGCATTCGAGACGAGGCCCGCTTCGGGAAAGATCACCTCGCGCAGCAGCCCTTCGAGGAAATAGGCCCTGCCGCCCTCGCTCGACATCATGCCGACAACCCGCCGCTCCAGCCCGAATTCCCGGCTCATGGCGGAGATCAGCCGGTCGACCGGCTGGCCGATCTGCGTCGCGGACGTGAAGTAGAAGCCGCGCAGCAGCATCGCCTCGCTGAAGCGATCGGGCCTGAACGTCTCGCTCAGAAACCGCTGGACGACCGGCTTCAGCGTTGCGAACTGGGACGCGAAGCCGAAAATCTTCGCTCGCGTCTCGATGTCCGGCTCCTCCTGGATGTGGCGGAACTGCATCTCGCCGAGCCGGTCGAGCAGCCGGTCATACTCCTCTCCGACGGCGGCGAGGTCTTCCGCGGCCCGCTGCATGGGGTCGAGCCCGCCCTTCAGCGGAAAGGTGTAGCCCCAGACCTGTTCGCGATCCGCCTTGCGCAGGGTCTGAAAGTATTCGTTGAAGCCCACCAGAAGGTCCGCCTTGGTGAACATCACATAGACGGGAACGCGCGCCTTCATCGCCTCGGTGAGCTCGTTCAGACGGGCGCGCACTTCCGCAGCATGCGCGTCGATCTCGCCCGGCGTGGCGAGCGCGAGATCGCCGATGGAGATGGCGACGATGACGCCGTTGATCGGCTCGCCGGGGCGATGCCGGACCAGAAGCGAGAGGAACTTTCGCCAGGCGGACCGGTCCACCGCCTTGTCGTTCTGGGTCGTGTAGCGGCCCGCCGTGTCGATGAACACCGCCTCGTTCGTGAACACCCAGTCGCAATTCCGCGTCCCCGATCCGCCATCGATCGAGATACGCCCCGATCCGCGCTTCAGCGGGAAGTCCAGCCCGCATTTCTCGAGCGCCGTGGTCTTCCCCGCGCCAGGCGGGCCTATGAAGATATACCACGGAAGTTCATAGAGATAGCGCGGCCCGCTGAGCCGCGATCGGAACCGCAGTTTCGCAAGATCCTTCAGCGCGGCCGTGAACTTCGCGTCAAGCGCCTGTTCCTCGTCCGAAATCCGCTCCGCTTCCGGATCACGCTGCGGCTCCGCGATGGCCTTGACCATGCGGTCGTTGCGCCGGTTTCGCCGCCAGAGCCAGATCGCCAGGAGGATCAGCCAGATCGCCGCGAGCGCCCCGACGAAGACGGCCTGGCCGACCCAGGAGCCGAACGGCCGCCAGCTTCCGATGGCGAGTTTGTCCCCGATCCACCAGACCGCGATCCCGACGAGGATCACCGCGAGCCCTCCTGCGAAGAAGGGCGAGCTCAGGACGCTGCGCACGGCCCGCATGCCCTCACTCTCCGTCTTCGATCAGGAGGATTTCGACGCGACGGTTCCGCGCGCAGCCCCGGACGAGAGCGGCACCGCATCTCGCGAGTGGGAAGCGCGGCTCCACGTGTCCCGACGCTCTGCCGAGCGCGCGGTGCTCGTCGCGGTCGTCCGGCCGGCCGATGAGCCCGCGACGGCGGACGCCGCGCGCCTGCTCGCTGACGTCGGCGGCGGCACCATCGCCGCCCAGTTCGACGACACCGACGAGCGCTCCTGCGGACCGCAACCGATCGAAGAGGACATTGTCCCGGTCGACTTCCTGTGGGTGGTCGATACGTCGGAGTCGATGCTCGACGATCGCGCGGCGGTCTCGGGCGCGACCGAGCTCTTCTTCGAGACGCTCAACCGCGGCTTCATCGACTTCCGCATCGCGGTGGCCTCGATGTACGACCTGCGACTCGAGTGGCATCTGGTGGAGCCGGGCTTCAGCAACCAGGCAGACGACTTCCGCGCTCAGATGACCTCGCCGCCTACGCCGCAGAGCACCCAGCTCAGCGGCGAGGTCGGTTTCGCCGCCGCCAAGAACGTCATCGAACAGGCCGACTCGCACATCGCCACCGCTCAGACGGGTTGGCGCAGGGGCGCCAAGCGTATCCTGATCTTTCTCTCCGACGAGGAGGACCAGGACGTGGCCGACGACGCCGAGACCGACACGTCATGCGACCCGACGGTCGACCCCAGCGTGGCCGGATGCCCGCGGATCACCGAGTTCGTCTCGTTCCTCGACGAGCGCGACGTCACGGCGTTCGCGATCACCGGCGAC
>JAUIDE010000104.1 GCA_030429105.1 Alphaproteobacteria bacterium | reverse complement strand
CTCGCCGGCCGCGCTGCTGCGGCCGGAGCCCGGCGCCGCGCTTGGCGCGGGGCTCGCCCTCCACCATGACGCGGGGCCGGGCGCCGCCTTCATGTTGGCGCAGCGGAAGGCGGAGGGCGCCGCTTCCCGTTTCGCGCTCGCCTTCGAAGCCTATGAATTCGACGGCGCCTATCTCTCCCTCTCGCTCGCCCCGCCGGCGGACCTGCCCCGCCCCGGTCCGGGCGAGGCGGTGCGGCTGGAGATCGACCTCGCGGCTTCGCGCCCGGTGAAGGCCTTTCTCCGCCTCGTCGTCGCCCGCCCCGGCGCGCGGACGGAGATCGCCGCGGATGGAGAGCTCACAACCGGCCGCCTCATCTTCAGCTTCGCCGCGGAGCGCGCGGCCTTCCCGATCCGGGAGGATGACTCGCTCTGGCTCGATCTCATTCTTGACCGGCCGCGCATGGCGGCCCTGACCTTCCGCGACCTCTCCCTATCGCTCGGGCCGGCCTGATGCGGGGCGAGGCGCGGCTCGATCCTGTGCGGGGGGAGATCGTCGGCCGGGCGGTCCCCGCAGCCGGTCGCCCGGCGCGCGTCGTCGCCGCGCTCGACGGGCGCATCGCGGTGGAGCGGCTTGCGGTCGGCGCAGGCGGCGCCTTCGCCTTCCGTCTGCCGCGGGAGGTGGCGGGCCGGCGGCTCACGGTCGCCGTGGAAGGCGAGACGCTGCTGGAGGCGGAATTCGCAGGGGAGGGCGCGCTCGCCCGCTATCGGGAGGGGTCGGAAATGGCGGATTTCCTGAGGATCGAGCGGCTGCGCTTTTCCGCCGGCCGGTTCCGGGCGGAGGTCGTCGCCGCGGGGGAGGGCCCGGCGCCCGAGATCGCGCTCCGACTCCGCGGCGAGGTGCTGGCGCAGGCGAAGCTCGCGCCGAAAGGGCCGGGTCGCTGGTCTCTCGATGTCGAGGCCCCGGCGGCGGCCTTCGGGGAGGGCGTCGCCATCCTCGAATTCGCGGCGGAGGACGGCTCCCGCCTCGCCGCCTATCCGCTCGCCGCCGGAGCCGCGCTCGAAGGCGATCTCGTGGCGGAGGTGGCGAGCCTTCGCGCCGAGCTCGACCTTCTGAAACAGGCCTTCCGGGAGGCGATGGCGGGCGGCGTCCTCACGCGGAGCGAGCGGCCGCTGATCGTGGCGGAGGCTCTCGCCGAGGTCGACGCGCTTCTCGAGATGCGGGATCGCGCGGAGCGCGCCGCGATCCGCGCCGCCGCCGCCGCCGCGGATGACGATGAGGAAGAGCCGCTCTGGGATGTGAGGGAATGAGCCGCCGATGAGCCTCGCGGCGGAAATCGCCTTCGCGCGGGTCGCGGCGGCGCTCGGCGGCCCGGCGATCCTCCTTTCGGCGGAGGGGGTCGGCTCGCCGCTGGCCGCCGCCTCCGCCGCCCCGCTCGCCCGCGCCGCGCTCCGCCCCGCCTGCGGGCTCCGGCGCGCGCCCGCGCTCTGGCTCCCGCCGCTCCTTTGGACCGGCGAAGCGCCGCCCGGCGCCTGGCTCCTCGTTGATGCGCGCGGCGTGGAGCCGGCGCTCCGCGCCGCGCCGGCGGACGCGCTCCGCGCTCTCGGCGCGCCCGAAGGCATGGCCGCGGCCTTCCTCGACCCGGAGACGGGGGAGGGGATCTGGCTCTCACCCCGCGCCGCCGATCGCTGCGCCGACCTCCCGCCGCCGGAGGCGGACGAACTCGACGCGCTTCGCGCCTTCATCGGAGCCGGCCTCCTTGGCCTTCGCCACCGCCCCCTGCGGGCGGAGGCGCTGCTCGACCCGCTCCTCGCGCTTGACGAGCCGGACGAGCGCCAGCGGGACGAGGCGCTCGGCGCCGGGCGCGCCGTTTTCGCGGAGGATGGAAGCGCCCGGCTCGCGATCCCGGCGCTCGGCTCCGGGCGGGGCTTCGGCGTGACCGTCTCCGGTCTCCCGCCCGGCGCGCCTGATCCGCTCGTGCTCACGCCCGGCCTGCCCGCCACGGCGGAGCGCGCGGGCCCTGTCTGGCGCCTCCGCGCCGCGCCGCGGGAGCGGGGGGAGGCGGCAAGGCTCGCGCTCTCCGCGCCGGGCCTCCCGGGCGCGGAGATATCGGAGCTCTGGACGGAGGCGCGGCGGGCGCGGCGCCCCGGCGAAATCTGGGAGGAGGCGGAGCGCATCGCCGCGGCGGACGCGGAATGAGCGGCGGCGCGCGCGTCCTCCTCGTCTCCGATCTCGATCCGGCGCGTTCGCGGCGCCGCGACTCGCTCCTCGCCTTCTTCCGCGAGGCCGGGGCGGAGACGGAGGCGCTTGCGCTCGTCCCCGCCCCGCCCGGCGCCGAAGCGGCCGCACGGCTCCGCGGAGCCGGCGCCATCCCCGGCTTCGCCTCGCCGGGCGAGGCTTCCGCCGCCGCCGCTTCGCTCCATCTCGCGCGCCCCTTCGACCTCGTCCTCGTCGCCGCTCCGGCGGACTTCGCGCCGCCGCCCGGCCTACCCATTATCCTCGACCGGGTCGCAGGCGCGACCGGTCCGGGCGCCCTCGCGCTGACCGAGACGGAGGCGGAGGCGGAGGGCGTGCGCGCGGCGGGCGGAGAGGCTTTCGCCGCGCCCTGGCTCGGCGCCGGGCAGCGCCGGGCGCGGGCGGCGCGGCCCGGCCCCCGCCCGCTCGCCGGCCTCTGGGCCGAGACGCCCGGCCCGGCGGAGGCGCTCTTCGCCGCGATGCGCGCGCGGGGCGGCGGGCTCCAACCCGACCTTCTCGTCGGCGGCCCCGCCGCCGCCGCCCTCGCCCCCCCGCCGCTCCCCTTCCCGCCCGCCTTCGCGCCGGAGGGGATGGCGGAGGCCGTCTTCTGGCGGGCCGCTGATTTCGCGCTCTTCCCCGAAGGCGCGGGGGCGGAGGCGCTGGACGCGCTGGCGCGCGGGGCGACGCCGCTCGTCGCCGGCCCGGCGCCTTTCGGGCGGGCGGATATCTGGCGGCTGCCGCTCTTCGAGAGCGCGGCGGCGCTCGCGGAATATCTGTTTGAACGCGGGCGCGATCTGCGTCATGGGGGATTGGCGGCGGAGCTGCGCGCCCGCGCGGACTGGACATGGAGCGGCTGGGCCGGCGCCGCGGCGGAGGCGCGCGCCCGCCTCCGCGCCGCGCTGCGCGAAGCCGCGGGAGGGACTTGAGATGACGGAAGACACCGCGTTCAGGGACGGGCCGCTGACCGGCCTTCGCGTGCTGGACATGAGCCGCATCCTCGCCGGGCCGACCGCGGCGCAGCTCCTCGGCGATCTTGGCGCCGACGTCATCAAGATCGAGCGTCCGGGCAAGGGCGACGACACGCGCGGCTGGGGCCCCCCCTTCGTGAAGGACGCGGAGGGGAACGACACCCGCGAGAGCGCCTATTACCTCTGCGCCAACCGCAACAAGCGCTCCGTCGCGGTGGACATG
Organism: Alphaproteobacteria bacterium; assembly: GCA_030429105.1. Taxonomy (GTDB): domain Bacteria; phylum Pseudomonadota; class Alphaproteobacteria; order Rhodobacterales; family Rhodobacteraceae; genus Pikeienuella. Next base: position 10,857 of record JAUIDE010000104.1, on the reverse strand, counting down.
GCGACGGAGGCCGGCGCCGCCCTCCTCGCCGACATCGCTGCGGGCTCGGACGTCCTGATCGAGAACTTCAAGGTCGGCGATCTCGCCCGCCGCGGGCTCGACTATGCGAGCCTCTCCGCCCGCAATCCCGGCCTCGTCTATTGCTCCATCACCGGCTTCGGGCAGACCGGGCCCTATGCGAAGCGGGCCGGCTACGACTTCCTCATCCAGGGCATGGGCGGCATCATGTCCGTCACCGGCGATGCGGAGGGGCAGCCGACCAAGGTGGGCGTCGGCATCACCGACGTGATGACGGGGATGTACGCCGTCGTCTCCATCCTCTCCGCCCTCCGCGTGCGGGACGCGACGGGGAAGGGCCAGCACATCGACCTCGGTCTGCTGGACGTGCAGATCTCCTGGCTTATTAACCAGGGACTCGACTACCTGACGGCGGGGACGACTCCTGTCCGCCGCGGCAACGCGCACCCGACCGTCGTTCCCTACGAGACCTTCCCGGCCACGGACGGCTGGTTCATCATCGCCATCGGCAATGACGGCCAGTTCGCCCGCTTCGCGGAGGCGGCGGGCCGGCCGGAACTGGCGGCGGACGAGCGCTTCCGCACCAACCCGGCCCGCGTCGTCCACCATGACGCGCTGATCCCGCTCATGCACGAGATCACCAAGACGAAGCCGATGGGCGAGTGGATGGCGATTCTCGAAGCCGCCGGCGTCCCCTGCGGCCCGGTCAACGACATCCCGGCGGCGATCGACGACCCGCACGCCCTCGGCCGCGGCTCCCGCGTGAAGCAGGCGCATCCCGTCGCCGGCAAGGGCTATGTCGAGACGCTCGGCAACCCCGCCAAGCTCTCGGCCACCCCCGTCACCTACCGCCGCCCGCCGCCGATGGTGGGCGAGCACACGGCGGAGGTGCTGGCGGAGCTCGGCTTCGACGAGGCGGCGCTCCGCGCGAAAGGCGCTCTCGGATGAACCCCCATCTCGGCCCCGACGTGAAGGATGAAGGCGCCGCCTTCATCCATCCGACGGCCCTCATCCACGGCAAGGTTACGATGACGGAAGGCGTCTCCGTCTGGCCCTATGTCGTGATGCGGGCGGAGATGCACGAGATCCGCCTCGGCGCCCGCACCAACGTGCAGGACCATGTGATGATCCATGTCGGCTATTCGACGCCGACCATCGTGGGCGAGGATTGCTCGATCACCCATCGCGTCGTCCTTCACGGCTGCGAGATCGGGGACCGGTGCCTGATCGGCATCGGCGCGACGGTGATGGACGGCGCGAAGATCGGCGCCAACTCCATCGTCGCCGGCCACGCCATCGTCTCCGAGGGCGCGGAATTCCCGGAAAACTCCATCATCGCCGGCGTCCCCGCGAAGCTGGTGAAGGTGCGGGACAATGGGGCGGCGAACCTCGTCAACGCCCGCTTCTACCATATCAACGCCCTCAACTACGCGAAGGGCGTCGAGCGCTTCTCGGAAGCGGACATCCGCGCCATGCTCGCGCCTCAGGCGAAGGCGTAGGGCCCGCCCTTCTCCAGCGCCCGCTTCCATGCCGGGCGGGCGTGCACCCATTCGACGAAGGCGGCGAGCCTCGGCAGCTTCGCGCCGAATCCCTGCTTGATCGCCACTTCCGCAGGGAAGCTCAGCATTGCGTCCACGGCGGAGAGATCGTCCAGCACGAAATGACCCGAGGGCCGGAGCGTCGCCTCCATATGCCCGAAATGGCTGGCGAGCTGCTCCTCGATCCGCGGCTTCAGCGGCGCGCCCGCCTCGCCGAGGCGGGAGACATAGAGGTTGAGGAGGATCGGCGTCATCGCCGAGCCTTCCGCGAAATGCATCAGCTCGAGATGCGCGTCATGCGCCGCCGTCCCCGCCTCCGGGATCATCTGCGGCGCATGGCGCGCGCAGAGCCACTCGACGATCGCCCCGCTCTCCGCGATCACGCGCCCCTCCGCCTCGATCACCGGAGACTTGCCGAGCGGATGCACGGCGCGAAGCTCCGGCGGCGCGAGGTTCGTCTTCGCGTCGCGCTGGTATGCGCGCAGCTCGTAAGGCAGGCCGATCTCCTCCAGCAGCCAGAGCACGCGCTGCGAGCGGGAATTGTTCAGGTGATGGACGATGAGCATGGGGTCTCCCTTTTGGTTCGACCCTCGCCGATTCCGCGCTCGCGCGCCAGCGCCCGCTTGCGCGCCGCGCCGGGCGGCGTAGGCTCGCGGCAGCGAGGGAGAGCGAGATGAGCGAACGCCGCACGATCACCACCATGTGCCCGATGAACTGCCACCCGACGCTGTGCGGCATGAAGGCGGAGGTGGAAGGAGACCGGCTCCTCTCGATCACGGGGGACGAGACGAACCCGGATTCCCTCGGCTTCCTCTGCATGCGCGGGAACGCCGCGCACCAGATCGTCGGCAACCCCGCCCGCCTCCTCCATCCGCTGATCCGGGAGCGGCGCGGCGGGGAGTTCTGGCAGGCGACATGGGAAGAGGCCATGAGCCTCGTCGCCGCGCGGATGGAGGCGGCGGGGCCGGGGGCGAGCGGCTTCTGGCCGGGCCACGGCCTCGCGGCGAACGATTACGGCGTCGGCGTGAAGCGCGCGCAGGTCGAGCGCTTCGCCAATCTCAGGGGGGACCAGTTCTGGAACCCGGCGATGATATGCTGGGGCATGGGCGGCTTCGGCTTCGGCGTCACCGGCGCGCTCGACACCTCGACGAAAGAGGATATGGGCGCGAATTCAGCGATGATCCTCCTCTGGGGCGCCAACACCGTCAGCCAGGCGCAGACCATCCGCCATGTGGAGGAGGCGAAGCGGCGCGGCGCGCGGATCGTCTGCATCGACGTGCGGAAGACGGAGGCGGGCGCGCTGGCGCATGAATCCCTGATCGTGAAGCCGGGGAGTGACGCGGCCCTAGCCCTCGCCATGATGCACGTTATCGTCGCCGAAGGGCTGCACGACGCCGAATTCGTCGCCGCCCACACGCTCGGCTTCGAGGCGTTCGCGGCGCATCTCCCGCGCTTCACCCCCGCCTGGGCGGAAGCGGAGACGGGCGTCGAGGCCGCGCGCATCGCCGCCCTCGCCCGCGACTATGCGAGAATGCGCCCGGCGATGATCGTCGCCGGCGGCTCGTCGCTACACAAGGGCGCGAACACATGGCGTGCGGCGCGGGCGATCTCCTGCCTCCCCGCGCTGACGGGGGATTACGGCCGCCCCGGCGGCGGGCTTGGGCCGCGCCACGGCGCGCGGAGCCACGGCGCCGGCTTCGCGGACATCTCGGCGAAGGCGCGGCGCCCGGCCGGCCCGGTCGTCCCCAACCAGATGGAGGCCATCGTCGAAGCGATGGAAACGGGGTCGGTGAAGGTCTTCCACTCCTTCGGCGCCAACCCGCTCTCCGCCTTCGCCGACACGAACCGCGCGCGGGCCGCCTTCGCGAAGGCCGATCTCGTCGTCGCGCACGACATCTTCATGAACCAGACGATCCGGGAGGCGGCGGACGTCGTTCTCCCAGGCACGATCTGGCTGGAGGAGATCGGCGTGAAATCCACCAACGGCTGGGTCCATCTGACCGAGCGCGCGCTCCCGCCCGCGGGCGAGGCGCGGCCCTCCTGGGCCATCCTCGCCGACCTCGCCGCCCGGCTCGGCGTGGAGGACGTCTACCCCTGGCCCGATCAGGAAGCCGCCATCGACGCCGTGCTGGATCATCCCGGAACCGGCCATGCGACGGTCGCGAAGCTCCGCGCCGCGGGCGGGCGGCTGCCGCTCGCCATTGACCCAGTCGGCCACCCCGGCCGCGTCTTCGCCACGCCCTCAGGCAAGATCGAATTCTTCTCCGAGCGCGCCGCCGCGATGGGTCTCCCGCCCCTCCCGGAGCCCGGGGAGGCGATGGACGGCGCCTTTCCGCTCCGCATGGCGCAGGGGCGGAGCTTCGCCCATTTCCATTCGTTCTACGATCACGGCCGCGCCCTCCCCGACCTCGCGGCGCGGGAGCCGGAGCCGCAGCTCTGGCTCGCCCCGGCGGACGCGGAGGCGCGCGGGGTGGAGGACGGGGATGCGATCACAATCCGAAACGGCCGCGGCGAGTTCCGCGCCGCCGCGAAAGTGACCCCTCGCATGCCGGAAGGCGCCGTCTGGATGCGGGACGGATGGCCGGGCGCCAACGCGCTCACGGACGGCGCCTCCGTCCTGCCGGAGGCCGCGCTCGGCCTCTTCTGGTTCTCGGTCGGCCAGAACGGCTTCGGCGCCGCGGTGGAGGTGGAGCGGGCCTGAGCCCTCGCTCAGCCGATAACCCGCCGCACCTCCAGCACCGGCCCGCCCCCCGCCTCCGCGATGCGGGCCTTCGCCGTCTCGAAGGGCTCGGCCGCCACCGCCATGTGATGCGCATTGGCGTGCAGCATCATGGCCGGGGAGGTCATGATCGCCACATGCCCCTTCCAGAAGACGAGATCGCCCCGCTTCAGCGCCCCGCGCGCCGGAAACTCGCGCCCGAGCGCGGCCATCTGCATGTCGCTGTCGCGCGGGCACGCCATGCCCGCGGCCAGGAGCGCCGCCTGCACGAGCCCGGAACAGTCGAACCCGGCGGGCGAGCGGCCGCCCCAGAGATAGGGCGCGCCGAGAAAGCGCTCCGCCGTCCCGACCCAGAGCTTCTCCTCCGTCTCGACCGGCCGAAGCGCCGCGGTCGGGGTGAAGCCGCCGGGATCGAGCGCGACCCAGCCGCCCTCCGCCTCCCCCGTCACGGTGACGAGCGCGCCGAAGGGCACCGCCCCGAAGGCGCGGGATTTCACCGCCGGCTCCGGATAAATCAGCGCCTGCAGCGCATGGACCCGGTGCGTCGGCGCCGTCTTCGGGTCGGGCATCAGGTCCGCCTGCGGCACATAGCCGACATACCCGTCCCGCCGGCACTGGCCCCAGGCCCAGCCGCGTTCGACCTCGTAGGCGTCGAAATCCTCCCCGAAGAGAAGCTGGCTCACCTGTTCCGAATCGGCGTCCGGCCCCGCGCTCATCGGCGCGACCGGCACGGCGCAGCGCATCGGCTGGGCGGAGGCGTAGGCGCCCGCCTCCACCTTCCCGCGCATCTCCAGCGGCGCGAGATCGGGGCGGACGGGGGTGACGCGCGGGTCCCCCGCGAAACGGTCATCGGCCATGCCGCGCCTCCAGAACCGAAAAGACCGCCCGCGCCGCCATGCATTCCCCGCCTTTGGGGCGCCCCGGCGCGGCGGAATTGTTGAAGCCGTTGATGTCGAAATGCGCCCAGGGAATGCCCGCGCCGACAAAGCGCCGGAGGAACAGCGCCGCGGTGATCGCTCCGCCGAACCCGCCAGAGGGCGCATTGTCGAGATCGGCGACGGGGGATTTCAGGTCCTCGTCGTAAGGGTCCCAGAGCGGCAGCCGCCAGAGCGGGTCCCGCGCCCGGCGCGAAGCGGCTTCGAGGTCGGCGGCGAGCGCCTCGTCGTCGGTAAAGAACGGCGGCAGGTCCAGCCCCGTCGCCACACGCGCCGCGCCGGTCAGCGTCGCGAAATCGACCATCAGCGCCGGCGGCGTCTCGGAGGCGAGCGCCAGCGCATCCGCGAGGATGAGCCGCCCCTCCGCGTCCGTGTTCCCGATCTCGACCGTCAGCCCCTTGCGGGAATTCAGCACATCCCCCGGCCGGAAGGCGCCGGCAGAGACGGCGTTCTCCACCGCCGGGATCAGGATGCGGAGCCGCACGGGCAGCCCCCGCGCCATCACCATGTGCCCGAGCGCGAGCGCCGCGGCGGCCCCGCCCATGTCCTTCTTCATCATCCGCATCGCCGCGGCGGGCTTCAGGTCCAGCCCGCCCGTGTCGAAGGCGACACCCTTGCCGACGACGGTAACCGCCGGATGCGCCTCGTCCCCCCAGGTCAGCTCGATCAGCCGCGGCGCCTCAGCCGCCGCCCGGCCGACCGCATGGATCATCGGGAAATTCGCCTCCAGCAGCGCCTCCCCGACGATGGAGGAGGCCTCCGCCCCGTGCCGGGCGGCGAGCGCCCGCGCCGCCGCCTCGATCGCCTCCGGCCCCATGTCGTTCGCCGGCGTGTTGATGAGGTCGCGCGCAAGATAGACGCCCTCCGCAATGGCGAGGAGCCGCGCCGCATCGACGCCCTCAGGCGCCGCCAGCATCGCCTTTTGCGGCGGCGCGGCCTTGTAGCGGCCGAAGCGATAGGCGGCGAGGAGCCAGCCGAGCGCCGCCTCTTCCGCCTCCTCCGGCTCGATGTCGCCTACGATCTCCCAGGGCCCTTCCGGCGCCTTCGCCGCGAACTCCGCGAGCGCGAAGCGCCGCGCCCGCCGCGCCCGCGCGTCTCCCCAGCCGAAGAGTGCGCCCGAGGCCGCGCCGCCCGGCCCGGGCAGGATCACGCTCCCCCGCGAAGCCGTGAAGCCGCGCCCAGCCCGCCTCCGCCTCCGGCAGCGCGGCGAGCGCCGCTTCGGCCCCCTCCGCCGGGATCAGGCGCAGGGGCAGGGGCTTCGCGCCCCGGTCGGCGAAGGCTGGACTCATCGTCTTGAACTCCCGTCAGAAATAGAAGCCGAGCCCTAAGGAGCCGAAGCCGACGCCGAGCCCGGCGCCGACGCTCACGCCGCCCGAGCCCACGCCGACGCCAAGGCTCGGATAGACCCGTGGATAGGACCGCGCCCGCGGCTCGTAGATCTCGGCATGGCGCGAAAGCCCGGAGTCCTCGCGCGCCGTCCGCCAGCCCTCCAGCCAGTCCGCCTCCTCGGCGGCGGTCAGCGCCCGGCCCCCGCGGGCGCAGGCCTCGCGATAGGAGAGCAGCTTCGCCTCCGCCGCCCCCTCCCGCCCGTCTGCATAGCCCACCGCGCCCCAGTCCGCCCGGCACTGCTCGGGCGAAAGCGTCGCCGTCGTCGCCGCGCAGGCGGCGAGGAGGAGGGGAGCGAGGAGAAGGGCGAAGCGGCTCATTGCGCGAATCTAACCCTCCGCTGCGGCGAAAGCGAGGCCGGGAGCGGCGCTCTTTCTCGCCAGCTGGCGCATCGCGACCGGACCGAAGCGCCGCCGTCTCACCCGAGCGGCAGGCGCGTCGCCGCCGCGAGGCGGATGACGTCCGACTGGCCGGAGCACCGCAGCTTCGCGGTGATGCTCTTCATCTGGTTCCGAACCGTGTCGATGCTGACCTCGCGCCGATCGGCCGCCTCCTGCAGGCTGCATCCCGCCACCAGCAGCCGGGCGAGTTCGGCCTCCTTCGGCGAGAGGGCGCCGAGCGCGACGAGCCCTTCGGCGGAGAGCGCGCCGGGCCGGGCCGGGTCGATCACGATCACGAAGGCGCAGCGCAGCCCGGTCTCCAGCTCTCCCTGATGATCGAGGAGGGGCCGGATGGTCACGAGCAGCGGATGCGCGCCGGAGGGCCGTTGCAAGGCGAGCCGCTCCGCCGCATGCGCTCCCTCTCCCGCCGCGGTGCGGTTCACGCGCCCGATCATCGCCGCCACGGCCGCCGTCGCCTCCGGCGTCGCGGTGACGAGCCGCCGCTCGCGGGAAAGGCCGATCCCGTCGCGAAGGTCTAGAATGCGCCGCGCCTCGGCGTTCGTCAGCATCGCCTCGCCGCCGGGGGAGACGAGGAACACGCCGAGGCCGAGATGGTCGAGGACGCCGAGTGCGGCGGCGAAGCGCTGGCGCATGGCCTCGAAGATGCGGCCCATCGCGACGGCGTGCGCGAAGAGCGGGAGAGCGATTTCAGCGGAACCATCTGCCAGAAGCCGGCTTCCCTCACCTTCACGAAAACACTGGATCGTAAGTATGTCGAGCCAGGGGCCGCTCTTGTTTAGAGGCGATCCGATCCGCTCTAGCATTCCTTCGCTTTTGCCGATCCGCCGCATTCGAGTTTCAGGGATTTCTTCCACTGTCTTTACGCCAAAGAGAGCGGTCTCCGGGTGTAGCTTCAGCGGCTCGAGCGACATCATGTTTTGATAGGCTACTTCGTCGCCATCGTCCTCTCCTGCCTGGAGCGCAGCGAGCGAAAGCGGTGTGGCGCCGCGGCGGGTCACACCTCCCCATCGGCCCTCAACTACGAGGCTTTCGAAGTCCCTAACCCGAAAGACGCCCGCCGAGGATACGTCGAGCGCTTCGCAAAAGGCGTCTAGAGCATCCTCAAGCAGGTTGGGGTCAATCGCGGCCCTCAGGATTCCTTCGAACAATGACTTCATCGGCGCAAAAACCTTGTAGCTCGCCTACCTTCGATCCTTGCCGCGGGTTCTGAATTGCCCGCCCCAACCGACGCAGCTTGGCTTGTTCTTGCGTTGAGTTCGCCTCGGTCGCCCCCTTCATGTCAAGCGCCATGCATCCTCGTCGATCCGTCTCCTACCGCCCCCCTGCCACATCCACATGCGTCCCGGTCACATAGCTCGCCTCGTCCGACAGCAGCCAGAGGATCGCGTTCGCCGTCTCCTCCGCCGTGCCCGCCCGGCCGAGCGGCTGATCGGGGCCCTGCGTCCGCGCCCGGTCCGCGAGCCCGGCGTCGGCGTGGATCTCCGTGTCGATGATCCCCGGCCTAACCGCGTTGACCCGGACCGAGGGCGCGAGTTCGAGCGCGAGGCCGCGGGTCAGCGTGTCCATCGCGCCCTTCGAGGCGGCGTATTCCGTGAAGTTGAACGCCCCGCCGAGCCGAGCCGCGGCGGATGAAAGAAGCACGATGGAGCCGCCCGGCCCGCCCTTCGCCACAGGCATCCGCCGCGCCGCCTCCCGCGCGGTGAGGAGCGCGCCCGTCACGTTCACGTCGATCACCCGCGCGATCCGCGCCGCGTCCATCTCCGCGAGCGGCATGACAGGGCCGACGATCCCGGCGTTGACCACGCATTTCGTCACCGGGCCGAGGCTCTCCCCAAGGTCGAAAAGCGCGGCGAGATGCGCCTCGTCCCGTACGTCGCCCTTTAGCATCTCGCAACGCGCGCCGAGGGCGAGAGCGGCTTCCGCCGTCGCCTCCGCCGCAGCGTCGTTGGAGACGTAGGAGAAGGCGACGTCCCATCCCCGCTCCGCGGCCCCGAGGATGACGGCCCGGCCGATGCCGCGGGCGCCGCCGGTGATGACGAGAACAGGCATGATCTTCCCTTCGTTTTGCGCGAGGCTGCCCGCCTTCGCGACGCAAGGTCAAGGCCCGCCGGGCGGTGGACAAAGCCCGCCCCCTCCTGTTCTCTGCCGCCAACCAGAAACCGGAGAGGACTCCCGATGAAAGCCCTGATCTGCGAAGCCTTCGGCCCCTACAAGAGCCATCAGGTGAAGGACGTTCCGGCGCCGGCGATGAAGCCCGGCCATGTCCGCGTCGCCGTCCGCGCGGCGGGCGTGAACTTCCCCGACATCCTGATCGTCGAGGGCAAGTACCAGTTCAAGCCGCCCTTTCCCTTCATCCCGGGCGCCGAGGCGGCGGGCGTCGTCACCGAGGTCGGGGAGGGCGCTTCGGGCTTCGCGCTGGGGGACAAGGTGTTCTTCGGCTCGATCCACGGCTGCTTCGCGACCGAGATCGTCGTGCCCGCCGCCAGCCTCTTCAAGATGCCCGAGGGCATGAGCTTCGAGACGGCGGCGGCGATCAACCTCGTCTACGGCACCTCCTGGCACGCGCTGAAGGACCGGGCGCAGCTCAAGGCGGGGGAGACGCTCTTCGTCCTCGGCGCCGCGGGCGGCGTCGGCCTCGCGGCGGTGGAGCTCGGCAAGGCGGTCGGCGCGAAAGTGATCGCCGGGGCGAGCTCCGCCGAGAAACTCGCCGTCTGCCGCGAGCATGGCGCGGACATGGTGATCAACTACGCCGAGGAGGACATCAAGGAGAAGGTCCGCGAGCTTTCCGGCGGCGGCGTCGATGTCGTCTATGACCCGGTGGGGGACAAGCTGGCCGAGCCCGCCTTCCGCTCCCTCGGCTGGGAAGGCCGCTATCTCGTCGTCGGCTTCGCGGGCGGCGAGATTCCGAAGCTGCCGCTCAATCTCACCCTCCTGAAATCCGCGGATGTGCGCGGCGTCTTCTGGGGGCAGTGGATCGCCCGGAACCCCGAGAAGCATCGCCAGAACGTTTCGGAATTCCTGAAGTTCTGGGAGGAAGGGAAGATCAACCCTCGCATCTCCTCTTCCCACCGCCTCGAGGATTTCGTGAAGGCCTATGACGACATCGCGGAGCGGCGAGCGATGGGCAAGGTCGTCCTGACGATGGAGTGAACGCGGCGGCGGGCTCAGCCCGCCCCGCTCGCCTCGGGCCGCGTCCAGATGAAGAGCAGAACGGCGGAGAGAACCGCCGCCTGCAGCGCCAGCACCCAGGCCGCCAGCCCGAGCGCCAGCGAAATCCCGAACGCCGCCCCGATGGAGGCGGTCGCCAGCCACTTCGCCCGCCGCCGGATCGCGCCGGAAGCCCGCCAGTCCGCGATCGGCGGGCCAAAGGTCGGATGCGCCAGCAGCCAGTCATGGAATCGCCCGGAAGAGCGCGCGAAGCAGAACGCCGCAAGCAGGAGGAACGGCACCGTCGGCAACAGCGGCAGCACCACGCCCACCGCGGCGAAGCCGACGGCGAGACATCCCGAGAGGAGCCAGAAGAACCGCATCGCGCCTAGATAGAGGCTCTGCGCCTCTACGTCATCGCGCGCCGCGCATTTTCTCCCTGTCCGGCGGCGCTCCGCGCGCCTAGACTCGCGCGGAGGCGATGATGAGCGACGCCGGCCCCGCACTCTCCGTCCTGACCGCCCTCGGCGGCCTCGGCATGTTCCTCCTCGGCATGTCGCTTATGACGGGCGGGCTTCGCGCCGTCGCCGGGGCGCGGCTCCGCGCCGATGGAGGTGGGCCCCGGACCCGGGGCGCGGCACCGGGCCGGTGGAAGTGGGCCCCGGACCCGCTGACGCGGATCCAGGGCCCGGGTGCCTCACTCCCCCGGTGGT
>JAUIDE010000103.1 GCA_030429105.1 Alphaproteobacteria bacterium | reverse complement strand
ATGGTATCCGCGGGGCAACGACGCGCCTCGCCAACGGCGAGGGCAGCGCGGCGCTCAACGAGATGCGCCAGGGCATCGACACCTGCCAGGCCACCAAGGACCTGGTGCTGCCGTCGGGTCAGCGGCCCAGCTGCTACAAGTGGTTCATGCCCGAGGTCTCCGCAGCCCTCGATGCTCCGCTCCTGGACTCGCCCACGGCGACGGACCCCGGCTCGCTGGGTCCACCCGGCGCCACTGACACGCAGATGCTGGGCAACTTCGTCGTGGAGCTGACGGACGAGACCTCAGGCGGCGCAGTACCCGGCTTCCAGGTCGATGGTCAGAACCAGTCCTTTCAGATGGTGCGCATCACCCTCACTTCTCAGGGGGCCGTACGCCCCTTCACCGCAGGCACCGCCTGCGATGCGTCGAGCTCGCGCTCCGCAGGGTCCGCGTACGTCCGCGCTCACGTAGTTACCTTGATCAGCAGATGATGCAGAGGCAGCCATGATCGTCACACCACCAAGCAAGCAGCCAGCATCCTCGAGGCGACCGCGCTCACGACACCGGGGCTTGGCTTGGCTCGGCGCGTTGCTGTGCGGCGCGACAGCGCTCGGTGTGGCCTCGCCAGCTCAGGCGCAGGTCGACGTCAATCCACCGCTACCCAACGTGATGTTCCTCGTGGATACGTCTGGCTCGATGGAGTACCTGGCGTCGTCGAGCACCTTCCCCACCTGCAACCCCACGGGGTCGGGCAGCGAGAAGAGCCGGTGGACGGATCTGGTCGAGGTGATGACCGGCTCGGTGCAGAACTACCGCTGCTACGGCCAGAGCCGCAGCTCAGCGGCGTTCGCCAGCGAGTACCGCCTGCCGGGCATGCCCCAGATCTACGACTACCAGTACACCAACCCGCACAACCGCATCCTCAGCGGCACCTGCACGCCCGGGGAGCCGGTGAAGACCTGCGCCACGTCGAAGGGCTGGGAGAGGAAGCGCTGGATCTTCCGGGCGCGCGCCACGGTCAGCTTGTCCTCCTCCGAAAGCTCGTCCATGCCGAGGATGGCGATGATGTCCTGCAGCGCCTTGTAGCGCTGGAGGATCGACTGCACCTCGCGCGCCACGTTGTAATGCTCCTCCCCGATCACCGCCGGGTCGAGCAGACGGGAGGTCGAGTCGAGCGGGTCCACCGCCGGATAGATGCCGAGCTCGGAAATCGCGCGGGAAAGCACGGTCGTCGCGTCGAGGTGCGCGAAGGAGGTCGCCGGCGCGGGGTCCGTAAGGTCGTCCGCCGGCACGTAGATCGCCTGCACCGAGGTGATGGAGCCCTTGTTGGTCGAGGTGATCCGCTCCTGCAGCGCGCCCATGTCCGTCGCCAGCGTCGGCTGGTAGCCCACGGCGGAGGGGATGCGGCCGAGAAGCGCGGACACTTCGGAGCCCGCCTGCGTGAAGCGGAAGATGTTGTCCACGAAGAAGAGAACGTCCGTGCCGGACTGGTCGCGGAACTGCTCCGCCAGCGTCAGGCCGGTGAGCGCGACGCGGGCGCGGGCCCCCGGCGGCTCGTTCATCTGGCCGTAGACGAGGGCCACCTTCGAGTCGGTCAGGTTGTCTGGCACGATGACGCCGGATTCGATCATCTCGTGATAGAGGTCGTTGCCCTCGCGGGTCCGCTCGCCGACGCCGGCGAAGACGGAGAAGCCCGAATGCACCTTCGCGATGTTGTTGATGAGCTCCATGATGAGCACGGTCTTGCCCACGCCCGCGCCGCCGAAGAGGCCGATCTTGCCGCCCTTGGCGTAGGGGGCCAGCAGGTCCACGACCTTGATGCCGGTGACAAGAACCTCGGACTCGGTCGCCTGGTCCACATAGGCCGGGGCCGGCTGGTGGATGGCGCGGTGTTCGGACGCGACGACAGGGCCGCCCTCGTCCACCGGGTCTCCGACCACGTTGAGGATACGCCCCAGCGTGGCGTCGCCGACCGGGACGGTGATCGGGCCGCCGGTATCCTTCACCGCCGCGCCGCGGACGAGGCCCTCGGTCGCGTCCATCGCGATGGTGCGGACCGTGTTCTCCCCGAGATGCTGGGCGACTTCAAGAACGAGGCGGTTCCCGTTGTTGTCCGTCTCCAGCGCGTTCAAGATCGGCGGCAGGGCGCCGTCGAAGGCGACGTCCACGACGGCGCCGATGACCTGGGTGATCTTGCCGGTTTGGCTCATGATGTGTCTCTCCGACCGGTCAGAGCGCCTCGGCGCCCGAAATGATTTCGATGAGTTCGTTCGTGATCGCGGCCTGACGCGAGCGGTTGTACTCGATGGTCAGCCGCTCGATCATCTCGCCGGCGTTGCGCGTCGCGTTGTCCATCGCGGACATGCGCGCGCCCTGTTCGGAGGCGGCGTTCTCGAGGAGGCCGCGGAAGATCTGCACCGCGAGGTTGCGGGGCAGGAGATCGGCGAGGATCTCCCCCTCCTCCGGCTCGTAGTCATAGACCCGGCCGCTCTCCGCCTCGCCCTCGAACACGGCGGGGATGATCTGCTGCGCCGTCGGGATCTGGCTGATGACCGACTGGAAGCGGCTGAAGAACAGCGTCGCGACGTCGAACTCCTCCGCATCGAAACGCTTCAGAACCTCGGTCGCGATGCCCTGCGCATCGGCGAAGCCGAGCCGCTTCACGCCGGACATGTCGACATGATCGACGAAGTGGGAGCCATGCGTGCGCTTCAGCGCCTCGCGGCCCTTCTTGCCGATGGTTAGGATCTTCACCGTCTTGCCCGCGGCGAGCAGCTCGTCCGCCTTCTGCCGGGCGAGCCGGGCGATGGAGGAGTTGAAGCCGCCGCAGAGGCCGCGCTCCGCCGTCGCCACGATCAGGAGATGGACCTTGTCCGCCCCTGTCCCGGCCAGCAGCTTCGGCGCCGCCGGCGTGCCCGCCGTCGCGCGCGCGAGGTTGCCGAGAACGGCGTCCATCCGCTCGGCGTAGGGGCGGGCGGCCTCCGCCGCGTCCTGCGCGCGGCGCAGCTTCGCGGCGGCGACCATCTGCATCGCCTTGGTGATCTTGCGGGTCGACTTGACCGACGAGATCCGGTTCTTCAGGACCTTGAGATTAGCCATCGGGCGCTATCCCCCCTCGGGCTCGTGCTCAGGAAAACGACTTGGAGAACTCGTCGAGCGCCGCCTTGATCTTGTCCTCGATCTCGCCGGCGATCTTCGGGTCCGTGTCGCGGATCTCGTCGAGCAGCGGCTTGCAGTTCGACCGGAGATGCTCCAGCAGCCCGCGCTCGAAAGCCTGCACCCGGTTGACCGGGAACTTGTCGAGATAGCCCTTCGTGCCGGCGTAGATCACGATCACCTGCTCGGCGTTCGTCAGCGGCGAGTATTGCGGCTGCTTCAGCAGCTCGACGAGGCGGGCGCCGCGGGCGAGGAGCTTCTGCGTCGCCGCGTCAAGGTCGGAGCCGAACTGCGCGAAGGCCGCCATCTCGCGATACTGCGCGAGCTCCAGCTTGATCGAGCCGGCGACCGACTTCATCGCCTTGGTCTGCGCCGAAGAGCCGACGCGGGAGACCGAGAGGCCGACGTTCACGGCGGGGCGGACGCCCTGGTAGAAGAGCTCCGTCTCGAGGAAGATCTGCCCGTCGGTGATCGAGATCACGTTGGTCGGAATGAAGGCCGACACGTCGCCACCCTGCGTCTCGATGATCGGCAGCGCCGTCATGGAGCCCGCGCCGTTTTCCTCGTTCAGCTTCGCCGCACGCTCCAGAAGGCGCGAGTGGAGATAGAAGACGTCGCCCGGATAGGCCTCGCGCCCCGGCGGGCGGCGGAGGAGGAGGGACATCTGACGGTAGGCGACCGCCTGCTTGGAGAGGTCATCGTAGATGATGAGCGCATGGCGCCCGTTGTCCCGGAAATGCTCGGCCATCGCGCAGGCGGAATAGGGCGCGAGGAACTGGAGCGGCGCCGGGTCCGACGCGGTGGCGGCGACGACGATGGAATAGGCGAGCGCGCCCGTCTCCTCCAGCTTCTTCACAAGCTGGGCGACCGTGGAGCGCTTCTGCCCGACCGCGACATAGACGCAGTAGAGCTTCTTGGACTCGTCGTCCCCCGCCGCGTCGTTCACCGACTTCTGGTTCAGGATCGCGTCGAGCGCCACGGCGGTCTTGCCCGTCTGGCGGTCGCCGATGATGAGCTCGCGCTGGCCGCGGCCGACGGGGATGAGCGCGTCGATGGCCTTGAGGCCGGTCATCATCGGCTCGTGCACCGACTTCCGGGGGATGATGCCCGGCGCCTTCACCTCGGCGCGGGAGCGCTTCGTCGTGTTGAGCGGGCCCTTGCCGTCGATCGGGTTGCCGAGCCCGTCCACCACGCGGCCGAGGAGCTCGTCGCCCGTCGGCACGTCGACGATCGCGCCGGTGCGCTTGACGGTGTCGCCTTCCTTGATCGAGCGGTCGTCGCCAAAGATCACGACGCCGACATTGTCGGCTTCGAGGTTCAGCGCCATGCCGCGGATGCCGCCCGGAAACTCGACCATCTCGCCGGCCTGGCACTGGTCGAGCCCGTAGATGCGGGCGATGCCGTCGCCGACGGAGAGGACGCGGCCGATCTCGGCGACTTCCGCGTCCTGCCCGAAATTCTTGATCTGCTCTTTGAGGATCGCGGTGATCTCGGCAGCCTGGATGCTCATCATCCGACCTCTTTCATTGCGGTTTTCAGGGAATCGAGCTTCGCGCGGACGGAGGCGTCGATCATCTTGGAGCCAACCTTCACGACAAGGCCGCCGATCAGCGCCGCGTCGACCCGGGAATCGAGCGCGATGTCGGAGCCTGCCCAGGCCTTGATCGCGGCTTCGAGGCCGGCGCGCTGCGCGTCGCTCAGCGGCGCGGCGGAAATCACCTCGGCCGAGACGATCCCGCGCTTCGCGGCGAGCATCGCGGCGAAGGCCTCGATCATCTCCGGCAGGCAGAAGAGCCGGCGCTTCGCCGCCATCAGGCCGAGCACGGAAGAGACCGGCGCGCCGATCCCCATTTTCGCGGCGATGGCGGCCATCGCGGCCCCCTGCTCCTCGCGGCTGATGACCGGGCTCTTGAGGAAGGCGACGAAATCCTCGCTCTCCGCAATCGCGCCCTTCAGCGCGGCGAGATGGCCTTCGACGGCCTCGAGCGCGCCGCTTTCCTCGGCGATCTCGAAGAGCGCCGACGCATAGCGCCCGGCGATCCCCGCGGCGGAGCCTGAATTGTCGCTCATCCGTTCCCCTCGCAGTCCTGACGTCGTGGCCGTTCTCTCGCCGGGAGGTCCGGCGTGCGGCGTGGCGCGGCCATAGAGAGCGGGGAGAACCCCCCTCTTCAGGCCGCGCGAGGGGTATCATGGGGTCCGCCGAATTGGCAATGCCCGTCGGAGCATCGGCAGTCGTCGCCGATTCCTTTAAAATCAAAAGTTTGGCTGGTTGTGGACGGCGTGCCGCAGGCGCAGGGCGGAAAATATGCTGCGCTGCGGGGTCGGGAAGGCGCATGGCGCGGCGGCGATTCCGACCCGGCCTCAGCCCGCCTCGGCCTCCGCCGCGCGTTCGAGAAGCCAGGCGCGCGCCGCCGGGTCCTCCGAGAGGCCGGCGGCGCGGCGGAACTCCGCCGCCGCCTCCCCGCGCGCGCCCGATCGGGCGAGGAGATGCGCGCGCGCCGCGCGCCAGGGCTGGTAGCGGGCGCGCGCCGCCTCCGGCGCCGCCTCCAGCGCCTCGAGTCCGGCCTTCGCCCCCCGCGCCTCACCAAGCGCGACGGCCCGTCCCGTCAGCGCGCCGAGCGACGGCGCGAGGGCGAGGAGGCCGTCATAGAGGGCGAGGATCGCCGCCCAATCCGTCCGCCCCGTGCGCCGACGGTCGGCGTGGACGGACTGGATCGCGGCCTCGAGCTGGAAGCGGCCGGGCCGCCCGAAAGCTGCGGCGCGGCGGAGCGCGGCTTCCGCCGCCTCGATCATCGGCGTGGACCAGAGCGCCATGTCCTGCCGGTCGAGCGGAACGTAGCGGCCGAACGCGTCGCGCCGCGCCGCGCCGCGGCTTTCAGCGAAGAGCATCAGGGCATGGAGGCCCAGCGCCTCCGGCTCCTCCGGCGCGAGCGCGGCGGCGAGCCCACCGAGCCAGAGCGCCTCGTCCGCCAGCCCGCCGGTCTTCTCGTCAAGGCCGTGCGCGCCGTCGAGCCCGAGGGAGTAGGCGGCGTAGATCGCGCGCAGCACGTCGCCGACCCGCTCCGCCGCCTCGTCGGGCGCGGGCGGCGCGAAGCCGGGGGCCGACTCCCTGAGCCGCGCCTTGGCGCGGGAGAGCGAGACGCCCATCGTGTTCGGCGGGACAAGGAAGGCCGAGGCGATGCGCCGCGCGTCCAGCCCGAGGACGACCTGCAGCATCAGCGGCGCGCGGAGGGCGGGCTCCACCTCACGCCCAGCGCAGGCGAAGAGGAGGCGAAGCCGCTCGTCCGGCCAGTCCCGCCCCGCGGCCCGCTCCGCCTCCAGCAGGGAGAGATGATCCGCCGCCCGCGCCAGCGCGCCGCGGCGGCGCCCCTCGTCAAGCGCGGCGCGGCGGGCGACGGCGACGAGCCAGCCTTCCGGCGATGCCGGGACGCCGCGCTCCGGCCAGACGGTGAGCGCGCGGGTCAGCGCCTCGGCCAGCGCATCCTCCGCCGCCGCGATCCCGCCGCCGCGCGCGGCGAGGATGGAGACGAGCCGCCCGTAGCTCAGACGGGCGGCCCGCTCCGCGGCTTGGGCCGCGTCCGTCACCGCGGATGCAGGATGACCGGCCTGACCTCGACCGCGCCGGTCGAGGCGGCGGGGCAGCGCGCGCCCCATTCCATCGCGGCCTGAAGGTCCTCGACCTCGATGAGGAAGAAGCCGCCGAGCTGCTCCTTGGTGTCGGCGTAGGGGCCATCCTCGACGATGCGCGCGCCGTCCCGAACGCGGATCACCGCAGCCTCGTCGGGGGAGGCGAGCTCCTCCCCGCCGCGGAGCACGCCGGCCTTGGCCAGCGCCTCGGTATAGGCGATCCAGGCCGGCATGTCGTCCGGCGCGCCGGCGGCGCCCGAGCCGCCCTTTTTCGAATAGGGCAGGATCATGAACTGCATGGACATCGCGGTCTCCCTTCAGCGCTTCACGACGGCGGGCAGGAGCGCCGTCGGGGTTTTCGATGCGTCGCACATGTCGTTGTCCGGCGGGCGGACGCCGAAGCGGAGGCCCGTTTCTTCGAGCGCGAAGAGGTCATGATCCTCCCCGCAGGCCGACACCGGCTTCCAGCCGCCGCAGCCCGTCTCCGAAATGTCCGCCTCCAGATTCGGCGTGAGCCCGCATTCCCCCATCCCCATCGCCGCCGCGAGGCCGGCATCCTCCGTGAGGAGGGTGACATGCTTCCAGTCCTCCGCGAAGACGGTTTGGTAGGCGCCGGGGACGGCCGGGCTCTCGCCCCTCACGTCATAGCCGCCGCCGGTGCGAAACTGGAAGGTGCGCATCGTCATCTCCGGGTCGAGCGCGTGGGTGAAGGTGAGGCTCCAGCGCCCGTCCCGGAACACGAATTCGCGCCAGCCGAAGCCGCCATACCAGGGCTCGGGCGCGACGCTCTCCCATGTGCCGGAGAGGGAGGCGAGCGCCGCCTGCGGCGCCTCCGCCTCCGCTCCGCCCGCAAGTGCGAGAAGGGCGAGGGGGATGAGGGTTCGTTTCATGATGGTCTCCCGTCGGATCGGCGCGGGCCGATCCCGCGCTCACCCCCATGACGGGCGGGGAGGGGCGGATTTTTACAGGCGCCTCACAAAAAGCTCTGCGGGTCGATGTCGATGGCGATGCGCACCGCGGAGGGGATGCGGATGGAGGCGCGCCATTGGCGGAGCGCGGCCTGGAGCGGCGCGCCCTTCGGCGCCTTCACAAGCAGCCGGACGCGCGCCCTGCCCCTGATCCGGGCGATGGGCGCCGGCGCGGGGCCGAAGAGCTCCGCCCCCGCGGCGCGAAGGGGCGCATCGGCCCGCGCGAGCGCGTTGGCGGCGGCGAAGACCTGCGCCTCGTCCCGCCCCGAGAGGATCACGCCCGCCATGCGCCCAAAGGGCGGCGCGCCGGCGGCGAGGCGCTCCGCCGCCAGCGCCTCCAGAAACCCCTCCGCATCGCCGGAGACGAGCGCGCGCATCACGGCGTGCTCCGGCGCGGCTGTCTGCACCAGCGCGAGGCCCGGCTTCTCCCGCCGCCCGGCGCGGCCGGCGACCTGGCTGACGAGCTGGAAGGTTCGCTCCGCGGCCCGCAGGTCCCCCCCCTTCAGGCCGAGATCGGCGTCGATCACGCCGACTAGGGTGAGGAGCGGAAAGTCATGACCCTTGGCGACGATCTGCGTGCCGATGACGAGATCGGCGCCGCCGCGCCCGATCCGCTCGATCTCCGCCCGGAGCGCGCTTGCCGCGATGTCGGAGGAAAGGACGGCGATCCGCGCGACGGGGAAGAGCGCCGCGGCCTCCTCCGCCAGCCGCTCCACGCCGGGGCCTATGGCGGCGAGCCGGTCCTCCCGCCCGCAGGAGGGGCAGGCCTTCGGAATCGGCTGCTCATGCCCGCATTGATGGCAGAGGAGCCGGGCGCGGTAGCGATGCTCCACCATCCGCGCGTCGCAATACGGGCAGTCGAAGACATGGCCGCAGGCGCGGCAGAGCGTCTGGGGCGCGTAGCCGCGGCGGTTGAGAAAGAGGAGCGCCTGCTCCCCCGCCGCGATCCGCTGCCCCACGGCGCGGGCGAGGGCCGGGGCGATCCAGCGGCCGGGGGGCGGCCCCTCATCCCTGATGTCGATGAGCCGCATGGCGGGAGGCTCAGCCGCGCCGAAGCGTTCCGGCAGGTCCAGCCGCGCGTATTTCCCGGCGGCGGCGTTGGCCCATGTCTCCAGCGAGGGCGTGGCGGAGGCGAGAACGACAGTGGCGCGGGAGAGCGAGGCGCGGAGCACCGCCATGTCCCGCGCATTGTAGAGCGCGCCATCCTCCTGCTTGTAGGAGCCGTCATGCTCCTCATCCACCACGATGAGGCCGGGATCGGCGAAGGGGAGAAAGAGCGCGGAGCGCGCGCCGACGACGAGCCGCGCCTCCCCCCGCGCCGCCCCGACCCAGACGCGCCGCCGCTCCGCCCCGGTCACGCCCGAATGCCATTCCGCGGGCCGCGCGCCGAACCGCGCCTCCACCCGCGCGATGAAGGCGGCGGTGAGCGCGATCTCGGGCAGGAGGATCAGCGCCTGCCGCCCGGCTTCGAGGCAGGCGGCGACGGCTTCGAGATAGACCTCCGTCTTGCCGGAGCCGGTGACGCCGTTGAGGAGGAAGGGCCGGAAGGCGCGGGCCCGCGCCGCCTCCGCCAGCGCCGCCGCAGCCGCGCCCTGCGCGGGCGAGAGCGTGGGCGCCCCTTCGAGCCGCAGGGGCGCGAAGGGGCGCGCGCCCGGCCGCCGCTCCTCGACGAGCGCTCCCGCCTCGGCGAGGCCCTTCACCACCGAGCCGGAGACGCCGGCGAAGGCGGAAAGCTCCGCCGCACTCATCGCGACGCCGGCCTCCGCCAGCGCTTCCAGCACGCGCCTTCGCGCGGGCGTAAGGCGCTCGGGCTCCGGGCCCGCGCGCCAGTAGCTGCGCATCGGCGGCTCCCGATCGAGATCGGGCGCCCGCGTCGCGAGGCGGAGCATCGCGCCGAGCGGGGTGAGCGTGTAGTCGGCCGCGCGAGCGAGAAAGTCGCGGAAGGGAGCAGGCGCAGGCGGCAGGTCCAGCATGCGGAGCACGGGCTTCAGCTTGCCCGGCGCGGCGTCCCCCTGCCCCGGCCCCCAGACGCAGCCGATCACCCGGTTCGGCCCCACCTCAACCTCGACGAAGGCGCCGGCGGGGAGCGCCATGCCGGCCGGCGCGAGATAGTCATAGGCGCGGTCCACCGGCAGCGGGGTCAGGACCGAGACGAGGGCGCCCCCGGCCCCGCTCACGGAATTCCCCGTGGCGGCGGGGCGCCCGCTCCGCTATGCTTGCGCGCGACAGGCAGGCCCCGAAGCCGCGGCAGGCGGCGGGGGCGGAGAGCGGAAGGACAGCGCATGAAATTCTTCGTGGACACCGCGGAGATCGAGGAGATTCGCGCCCTCGCCGAGACCGGGATGGTCGACGGCGTGACGACGAACCCCTCGCTCATCATGAAATCCGGGCGGAACATCCTCGAGGTGACGAAGGAGATTTGCGACCTCGTGCCAGGCCCGGTGAGCGCGGAGACCGTGGCTACGGATGCGGAGGGCATGATCGCGGAGGGCCGGAAGCTCGCCGCCATCGCGTCCAACATCGCCGTGAAGGTGCCGCTGACCTGGGAGGGGCTGAAGGCCTGCAAGGCGCTGACGGACGAGGGGCGGATGGTCAACGTCACGCTTTGCTTCTCCGCCAACCAAGCACTTCTCGCGGCCAAGGCCGGGGCGACCTTCATCTCGCCCTTCATCGGGCGGCTGGACGATATCGGACTGGACGGGATGGAGCTCATCCAGGAGATTCGCCAGATCTACGACAATTACCACTTCTCCACCGAGATCCTCGCCGCGTCCATCCGCACGGTGAACCATGTGAAGGCGGCGGCGCTGATCGGCGCGGACGTCATCACCGCGCCGCCAGCCGTCATCAAGGCGCTGGCGTCACATCCGCTCACGGACAAGGGGCTCGACGCCTTCCTCAAGGACTGGGCCAAGACGGGCCAGACGATCCTTGGCTGAGCCGCTGGAGAAGCCGGGGCGCGACCTCCGGGCCGAGATCCTCGCCGACCCCGCCGTGGTGCTGGAGGATCGGGCCGTGATGCAGGCGCTGATCGAGGCGAATGCGCCGCCGGGCGGGCGCAAGGTCGTCGATCTCCGCGGCGCGCTCGTCTCCCGGCTCGAGGCGCGGCTCGACAAGCTGGAGACGACGCATCGCTCCGTCATCGCCGCGGCCTATGAGAATGTGGCCGGTGCGGCGCAGATCCAGCGCGCCGTGCTGCTGTTGCTCGAGCAGAACCGTTTCGTCGACTTTCTCCGCGCGCTGACGGTGGAGACGCCGGACATGGTGGCGGTGGACCTCGCGCGGCTCTGCATCGAGACGGACGAGGCGGAGCCCGGCCCGGCGCCGGGGCTGACCGGGGAACTGGGCGAGGCTCTTGTGATCCTGCCTCCGGGCGGCGTCTCCGCCTATCTCGCGCTCGGGCCGGGCGCCGGCAGGCGTGTCGCGCTCCGGGCGGCGACGGCGGAGGCGGAGGCGGTGTTCGGAGACGCCGCCGGGGCGATCCGCTCGGAAGCGCTGGCGCCGCTCGACCTCGGGGAGGGGCGGCGCGGCCTCCTCGTCTTCGGGGCGGAGGACCCGCGGCGCTTCACGCCGGACCAGGGGACAGACCTCCTCGAATTCTTCAGCGGCGTGGTGGAGCGGGCGCTCCGCCGCTGGCTCGCGCCGGACGCATGACCGGGGGGGAGGCCGGCGCGCTCCTCGCCCGCTTCCTCGGGGGCATGGCGGGCGCGAAGGCGGCCTCCCCGCACACGATCGACGCCTATCGGCGGGATGTGGGGCGCTATCTCGACTTCATGACCCTGCACCGGGGCGAGGCGGCGGGGCGCGAGGCGCTCTCCGCGATCACCCCGCGGGAGATGCGGGCCTGGCAAGCGCATCTCCTTGACGAGGGGCTCTCGCCCCGCTCGGCCGCGCGCTCGCTCTCGGCCGTCAAGTCCTTCCACCGTTGGCTGGGAGAGGCGGAAGGGGCGGAGGCCGCGGCGCCGCTCGCCGCCCGCGCGCCGAAGACGCCGAAGCGCCTGCCCCGACCGGTGAGCGCCGAGGCAGCGCGGGCGCTGATCGCCCATGCCGGCGGGGCGCATCCCGAAGCCTGGATCGCGGCGCGGGACGCGGCGCTCCTCACGCTCCTCTGGGGCGCCGGGCTCCGAATTTCCGAGGCGCTGGCGCTGAACCGGCGGGACGCGCCGTTGCCCGAGACGCTGCGGATCGTCGGCAAGGGCGGCAAGCCGCGGATCGTGCCCGTCCTTTCCGCCGCACGCGCGGCGGTGGACGAGTATCTTCGTCTAATGCCAATGGCGCCGGGGCCGGACGCGCCGCTCTTCCTCGGCGCGCGGGGCGGGCGGCTCGACCCGTCGCTGGCGCAGAAGGCTATGGCGACGGCGCGCGCCGCGCTCGGCCTGCCCGCGACGGCGACGCCGCACGCGCTTCGCCATTCCTTCGCGACGCATCTTCTTTCCGCAGGGGGCGATCTCCGCTCGATCCAGGCGCTGCTCGGCCATGCCTCGCTCTCCACCACGCAGGTCTATACCGGGGTGGACGAGGCGCGGCTGATGGCGGCCTACGAGGCGGCGCATCCGCGCGGCGGCGCATGACCGCGCCGCTGGACGAGACCGACCGGCGGCTCCTCGCCGCGCTCCGGGCGGACGGGCGGGCCTCCGTCGCCGCGCTCTCGGCGACGCTCGGCCTCGCGCGCGGGACGGTGCGGGCGCGGATCGAGGCGATGAAGGCGCGCGGCGTCATCCGCCGCTTCACGGTGGAGACGGATGCGGAGGAGGGGCCGGCGATCCGCGCCGTAATGTCGATCGAGTTGAAGGGTTCGATGACCCGCTCCGTCATCTCCGCTCTCTCCCGCATGCCGGAGATCACGGCGCTGCATACGACCAACGGCGCGTGGGACCTCGTGGCGGAGATCCGCGTCGCCTCCCTGCCGGAATTCGACCGGGTGCTGCGGGAGGTGCGGGCGGCGCCCGGCGTCTCGAACAGCCAGACGAGCCTGCTTCTGGACAGGATCCGCGGCTAGGTCGCCGTTTCGGTCGATTCACCGCTCACTTCGATCAATCAAGGCAGCGGATCGGCCGAAATTCCGGCTTCAGATCGGCCGCTCCGCATTTCTATCTTTCGGGCGAACAGTGGAGACCGACCATGACCGACATCGCCCTGATTGGCGTTCCGACCCATGCGGGCGCGGCGCAGCCCGGATGCCAGATGGGGCCGGAGGCCTATCGCGTCGCCGGCCTCGCGGAGACGCTCGCCGCGCTCGGGCATAGCGTGGAGGACCGGGGGGACATAAGGCCAGCACCTGCGCCCGAGCGGGCTTATGGAAACCCCGCCGTGCGGAACCTCGCCGCCGTCTCTTCCTGGACCGCGGCGATCCAGGAGGCGGGGCGGGCGGAGCCGGGCTTTCCGATCTTTCTCGGCGGCGATCACAGCCTTGCGGCCGGAACCGTCCCCGCCATGGCGGCGCGGGCGGAGGCTGAGGGGCGGCCCCTCTTCGTCCTGTGGCTGGATGCGCATCCGGACCTCCACACGCCGGAGACGACGGAGAGCGGCAACCTGCACGGCGCGCCGATGGCCTACGCCACCGGGGCGGAGGGCTTCGCCGACTTTCCGCCGCTGCCGGCGCGGGTGGAACCCGCGAATGTTCTGATGATGGGGCTTCGGTCTGTCGACCGGGCGGAGAACGCGCGCATCGCCGAAGCGGGGTTCGAAGTGCGGGACATGCGGGCGATCGACGAGCACGGAATCGCCGCGCCGCTCCGCGCCTTCCTCGCGCGCGTGGCGGCGGCCGAGGGGCGGCTGCATGTCAGCCTCGACGTCGATTTCCTCGACCCCGGCATCGCCCCCGCCGTCGGCACCACAGTTCCGGGCGGGGCGACCTTCCGGGAGGCGCATCTGATCATGGAGATGGTGCATGACAGCGGCCTCGCCTCCTCGCTCGACCTCGTGGAGCTGAACCCGTTTCTCGACGAGCGCGGAAAGACCGCGCGGCTGATGGTCGATCTCGCCGCCTCGCTGATGGGGCGGAAGGTGCTGGACCGCATGACGAGGAGCTTCTGATGAAACCCGCCCCCTCCCGCCTCGCCATGGTGCCTTTCGTCTCCGTCGCCCACATGATGGAGATCGTGAACGGGATCGGCCCTGCGCAGGTGATGACCGAGCTCGCAGACTATATCGAGGCGGATTTCCGCCGCTGGGAAAGCTTCGACAAGACGCCGCGCGTCGCCGCGCATTCATCCGACGGCGTCATCGAGCTGATGCCGACTTCGGACGGCGAGAACTACGGGTTCAAATATGTGAACGGTCATCCGAAGAACATGCGGGAAGGATACCAGACGGTCACAGCCTTTGGCGTCCTCTCCAATGTGAACAACGGATATCCCATTCTGCTTACCGAAATGACCGTTCTGACGGCGCTGCGCACCGCCGCGACCTCCGCCCTCGCGGCGAAGCATCTGGCGCCGAAGGATGCGCGGAGGATGGCGATGATCGGGAACGGCGCCCAATGCGAATTCCAGGCGCTCGCCTTCCAGGCCCTGCTCGGAATCGAGGAGGTGCGCCTCTACGACATCGACGGGAAGGCGACGGAGAAGGCGGCGCGGAACCTCGCCGGCTCCGGGCTTCGCGTCGTCTCCTGCGCTTCCAAGGAAGAGGCCGTGACGGGGGCGGAGATCGTCACCACCTGCACGGCGGACAAGCAGAACGCCACGATCCTGACCGACAACATGGTCGGCGCCGGGGTCCACATCAACGCCATCGGCGGAGATTGCCCGGGTAAGACCGAGTTGCACCGGGACATTCTCCTCCGCTCCTCGATCTTCGTCGAGTACCCGCCGCAGACGCGGATCGAAGGGGAGATCCAGCAACTCGAGGCGGATCATCCCGTCACCGAACTCTGGGAGGTGATGACGGGGCGCGCGCCCGGCCGGCGCTCCGCCTCAGAGATCACGATCTTCGACAGCGTGGGCTTCGCCATCGAGGATTTCTCGGCCCTGCGCTATATCCGGGACCAGTTGGAGCGCACAGGCGCCTTCACAG
>JAUIDE010000102.1 GCA_030429105.1 Alphaproteobacteria bacterium | reverse complement strand
CGTACTGACCGGTGAGCCCGATGCGCGTGCGGACGCCGTCGGGGTCGGCCAACACGTCGATGCCGTCGACGTACGCCGCGCCGCCGTCCGGCACGAGCAGGGTGGTGAGGACGCGGACGGACGTCGTCTTGCCGGCGCCGTTGGGACCGAGCAGGCCGTAGATGACGCCGCGCGGGACCTCGAGGTCGACGCCGTCGAGCGCGCGCTTGTCGCCGAAGTCCTTGACGAGGCCGCGCGCGTCGATGGCAAGATCGCTGGGGGAACGCATGCCAGACATTCTGCCGAACGGGTGTGACAACTGCGCACCAGCTTTCCGACGGCCGGTCCGGTGGGGTGGCAACATCGCCACCGCCGTGGCCGCCAGGGCGCGTCGGCTACCGCCGTGCGGCGCATGTGGGCGAGCGGGGTCTGCCAGCGGATCACTTCAGAAACCATGTCCGGGATGCGTGCGTGATCAGCCTTGAGGATGGCGAACTGGTCCTTCCACTTGTCCATGGCGTAGACCGAGCCCGTCATGGTGTTGCGGGTGGTGTCATTGCCGCCGACGATCAGGAGGATCAGGTTGCCGAGGAATTCCTCAGGCGACATGTCCCGCGTGTGCTCGCCGTGCGCCAGCATCGAGATCAGGTCGCCCGTCGGCCCGTCGCCCGCGTTCCAGAGGAAGAGCGAGCCCGAGCTCGGCGAAGCGGCGAAGGCCGGCCCGTCCGTCGCCCGGAGGCCGTTGAGATTCGGGAAGTCGGCGACCGGGATCTGGTAGAGCGTCCGCACGAAGCCGCCCTCGAACACGCCCTGCACGAAGCCGTTCTCGGTGATCGTGATCGAGGAGAGGCTGCCGACGGGGGAGCCGTTCTTCGTCACGCCGGTCGGCCCGAACTCGGCCGAAAGCTGCGTGAGGCCGATCGTGTCCCCGGGCGTGCCGATGTCGAGCTCGATCGGCCCGCTCGCCGTGCTGAAGGTGAAGATGCCGGTCGCTGCGTCATAGGCGCCGCCCGCCGCCCCCGCGATGCCGAGGATCGAGCCGCCGGTCGCGAAGCTGTCGTCGAAGGTGACGACGAAGCTGGCGACGGGGTTCGAGGCCGCAGGAGTCGCCGAATCGTTGATCTCCACCGTCCACTCGTTCGAGGAGCCGGTCGCCGGAATCGTCGGCGTGAAGGTGAAGGCGACGGACTGGGAGGCGCCGAGATTGTCGAAATACTGGGTCGAAAGCGGAATCGGATCGCCGCTCGCGCCCGCCTGGGTCTGCGCCGCGGGGAGGTTGACGCCGAGCCCGATCTCCGTCGTCGGCGCGGCGACGAGGCCGCCGCTGTTGATCTGCACCGGCTCGAGCCCGGTCGTCGTGTCACGCGGGAAGGCGGGGACGGAGCCGTCGCGGTTCGCCGGCCAGCCGAGCAGCACGAGGCCGGTGGACGTCCGGAGCACGCCGTTCTGGTCCGGCCTGAAGGAGCCGGTGGAGACGAACTGCACCGGGATCTCGTTGTCGAGATTGCCGAGGGCGGAGACGGACGTGACGGGAATCATCCCGCGCCCGCCGATGGCGATGTCCGTCGCACTTTCCGTCGTCAGGAGGCCGCCGCGCGCGTCCACCTGCCGGAAGGAGGCGGAGCGCACGCCGCCGGCGGTGTACTTACCGCCACCCGCTTCCGTCACCACGAGGGAGGAGAATTCGGTTATGGCCCGCTTGTAGCCATTGGTCTGCGAATTCGCGATGTTGTCGGAGATCGTGCCGAGCTTGCTCGAATTGACGCTGAGCCCGGCCACGCCGGCGTTCAGTGAGGATGAAAGCGTCATCGCCGTTCCTTCTCTAGAGCGCCTGCGGCGCGTTCTGCTCCATCTCCGGCCCATCCGGAGCCTTCGGGGCATGCTGCCCGACCTGCGCATTCTCCGGCGCGTTCCTTTCCGGTCGGTAAAGCGATGCGGGCGTTTTGAGACAAAGCCCCGGGAGCGCGGACGCCTCGCCGGGATCGACCGCCCGACCGAAGCCCTGAAACGCGGAGCGGTGTCAGGCGCGACGGAATCGTCCTTCGGCGGCCGAAAGGCAGGCTCGCGGGCCCTTTCGGAGGCGCGGCTCAGACGCCCGTGACATACGAGTGACGGCGGTCTACGGGCGGAGGCTACGGCGTCGCGGAGAACTCATGTAAGGCGAGGTCCTTGTCCACCAGAAGGTAAAGGACCTCGCCGGAGCGGCCGTAGAGCTTCGGTCCTTGCTCGACCGTTGCGATCGGCAACACCTGGAGTAGCGTGCGCGGGTCGTAATAGCGAAAGAACACGACCTGTCCATCCGGCATTTCGGCCAGAGCGAGCTTTCGCAGATGACGCCGGAGATCAGTCATCTTCCAGGGCGACCGCACGAAGACAAGCGCGTTGCTCTCGACGAAATGGTCGAAGGCCCAGTCGAAATCGTCGCCATCCTCGGCGAGCGCGACAAGCTGTGGAGCGACCGCCTCTACCTCCGGCGTTAGGTCGCCGGAGAAAAGGCATGCATGATCCGCCTCCCGTTCAAGCAACGCCGCGGGCAGACCGGGAACCTGTGCGCCGTCGATGATGACATACGCCAGATCGTCCGCATCCAGAAACAAGCGCCGCTCCAGCTCCGCTTTCGCCTCGGCCTTCGTTCGCGCGCTCATCGCGGCCCGCAAATCTGACAGAACGGCGCGCCGCTCTTCGCCGCGCGGAGCAGCGCGGCGGAAACCGGGTGGCTGTCGAGCTCCTGAGGCGTCGGCGTTCGCTTCCGGGGCGGCCCCGGTTCATCCATGGCGCCGCCGGACTGGCCGAGCGCCTCCTTCGGAAGCACTGCCGTCTCAGCCCTTGTTCCCAGCCCCGCAAGTGCGGACCCGCCGCTGTTGATGTTCACGATAGGACCGGAAATGTGGACTCCGGACGGGTTGATCGTCACGAAGGACCCGCCGACCTTGAGCGTAAGCCCCTGCGAGGCTTCGAATACGGCCGTCGAGCCGGCCTTGAAATGCACCTGCTGCCCCGCGACGCCCACAAGGTTCGCGCCGACCGTCGCGAGCATGTCGGCGCCGACTTTGACATGGTAGGTGTCGTCGATCGTGAGGAGGCTGTCGGCCTTCACGGTCTCGTGGCGATCCTCGCGTATCTCGCGATACTCCTTCTTCTCCACGATCTCATGCTGATCGTTGAGAACGATGTCGCGGCTATCGTGGAGAACGCGGCGGTCCATGTCGAACTGGGCGTGGACGAAAATGCCCTCCGCGCCGGCGGTGTCATCGAAGCGAAGCTCGTTGAACCCTGCGCCCTTCAGCGTGTTCGTGCGGAACGTCGTGTAGTGGCTCATCGCCGGAAGCTCGTAGGGCGGCTTCTGCATGGCGTTGTAGACGCGGCCTGTGATCAGCGGGCGGTCGGGGTCGCCCTCCTCGAACTCGACGATCACCTCTTGGCCGATGCGCGGGATCGACATGCCGCCCCAGTTGGTTCCCGCCCATGACTGCGAGACCCGCGTCCAGCAGGAGAAGGCGTGCGGCGCGGCCTCACGTTCCCAGTGGAAGCGCACGCGGACGCGACCGTGTTCGTCCGGGTCGATCTCCTCGCCCTCCTTGCCGACGACCACGGCGGTCTGCGGGCCGGAGATGACGGGCTTCCGCGCGAGGCGCGGCGGGCGGAAAGCCTCCTTCGTGTCGAGCGCGGTGAAGGAGCAGCGATATGTCTCCTCCGAATCCGCGCCGGATTCGTAATCGTCGGCCGTCAGGACATGGACCGCACTGGTGACGAGGTATTCGCTGTTGAAGGCCCGAACCGGATGCATGACCAGCGAGAAGACGCGGCCAGACTTGATCGCCCTCACATTGCCCTCGGCCTGCACGACGGAATGGCGGGCCTGCAACTCCTCGATCCTCGTCTTCGCATAGGCTTCGCCATCGGCCGCGTCGCGGTAGAGGCCCGGATACTCGTAGATTTCGAGATCGGCGACTGCGTGACCGCGGGCGATCGCTCCGCTCGAGGAGAGTTCGGCGCGAGGTTTCGTGAAGTCGTAATCCCGGAGGACGACGCTGGTCGGCAGGACCGAACTCTCCGGCCGCCACCCGAAGACGCATTCGCGCCGCCCCCCTTCGGAGAAGGCGTCGCGCGCGAAATACTCCATCGTCTCGTAGCCTGGCGAGGTCGTATGGCCCGACCGGCTGTCGGTGATGACCATGCGGTGCCGGCCGTTCTCATGCTCGAAATAGTAATATATCCCCTCTCTTTCCATAATTCTTGATATAAAATTGAAGTCAGACTCCCTATATTGTACACAATATTCATAGGATGGGTATGATCGCGAAAGCTTGAACTCAAAATCAGTAAAGTTGTGGTCGCCGAAGATCTTGGTGAGGATCGCCTGCGCATCCTGCCCGTGAAAGATGCGGCAGGTCTCAGCCCGGGTCAGGAACCATGTCCAGGGCGAGGCGACCGCATGATAGACATAGCGGCGGCCATGGCTTCCGGCGAAGGCGAACCGGGTGACATAGCCGTTAAAGAACCGCTCCTCCGGCCCGAACTGCGTGTCGAGCGCGACGGTGAGGTTGTGGCCGAGCACCTCGTCGAAATTGATCGAGGGCGAATCCGAGAAGAACTCGAAATGCATCTCGAAGAGCCGGGAAAGCCCCTCGCTCATCCGCATCGACTTGAAGGCCAGCACATCCTCGCCAAGCGCGGTCTTGAGGCGGATCTGACGGGCGGATTGTGAAAGGGCCATGATTTGCAACTCTCGGCATTCTCGCTGAAATTCGCCGTAGTATATGGGTTCGCTCTTGGAAATCCACTGTTCTTCGGGCCTCGCCGTTTAGCGGCGAAGAGGCTTCTGCGTAGTCGGCGGACCAAGGAAACCACGCTCGTCGAACGCGGGTCCGACGCAGCCTGACGACGAGGCCACCGTCGCGGTCTCCCCGGCGGATGATTGGCCGGTTCAAGCGCTGTCGCAGCTCAGGTGCCCCACTCGCCCACGTCGATGAGGCGCAGGATTTCCTCGGGAGCGGGCGGCGGATGCGGAACGCCGGCGGCGACAAGCATGTCTATCACCTTCTGACGCAGCGCTTCGGTTTCGCTTTCGAAGTCCCAAACCGGATTTTCAGCCTTTTTCTCAAGCCAGTAGCCGATCGTTCTTCCCTGCTCGGAAGCCGCCCAAGGCGAGGCGCCCGCCTCAAGCAGCCGAATGAGCTGCGGATAGGAGGCGGTGACCGAGAGCATCAGCGCGGCGGTGTCGCCGAAGGTCGTCTTCGCCTCGAGGTTCGCGCCGTTGGCGATGAAGAACTCAAGCCGTTCGGGGACTCGCGTTCGCGCCGCGATCATCAGAAGAAGATCGCCTCCGCCGTGATTGTTCAGGTCGGCGCCCGCGGCGTGGAGCGCTTTCAGCCAGTAGTCGTCATCGGCGACGACGGCGTGAAATAGCGCCTGGCCGATGGCTTCCCGGCTTGCGCCTCGGAGGCCGTATTCGCGCAGCAGCGTGACGAACGTCGCCTTGGCGCCCGCCTGGATCGCGATGGATAGCCAAGACTGGGTCTGGTCTCCGATGTCGAACGCGCCGACCTTACCGCCGCCGATCATCGCCGTCGCCGCCGCCGCATCGTCGCTCGCCACGAGAACGGCCATGCGCTTGGCCGCCTCGGTCTCGAAATAGTCGTCAGGTCCAGCCATCACCGCGCTCCCTGCCAGCGTCGTTGCGCCAAGGAGACTCGCCAAGAGTCCTGGCAGTCGCCGTGCTATCGGCATCCGAGCCTCGCCCCCATCTGCCTCAACGCCTCGGTCTTCGCATTAAGTCCCTTGTTGACCGCCGGCATACCGTGCTGTGAAATGCCGGAAGCGCGCGACATACGCTCACCCAGAGCATACCATCTCGGCTTCTCCAGAGCGTTGGGGAGATCGATCCGGCGGCCGACATTCTGGGGAACAGTATCCTTAACCTTGTTCGCAGTGTAGCCGCCTGCGGCCACGGCGCCGAGAGGCCCCCCGAGCTTCGCGCCGACAAAGGCCCCCGCCCCGGTCGCACCCGTATGGATGACGCGGCGGTTGTCCTGAACAACATGGTTCAGGAAATCGCCATCAACGACGTAATCGGTCACCAGCCGATCCGCCTTTGACAGGTCAGCCCCCGGCACGGTGTCCTTATGAACGCCGGCCGGATTGAACGTGACGGCGGGCGCGCCGGATGCCAGCGCGGCGGCGCCCGCCATACCCCCGCCCTTGGAGTGCCCCGTGATCGTCAGATTACGCCCGGCGGCTCCCGGGCTGTCGGCGATAAGTGTCGCAAGCTCCATGGCGCGCGTGTAGTGGTCGCTCTCCGCGCCTGCGGCCTGAACGTAGTTATGCCGCCAGTCCTCAGAGACAAGAGGGATTCCAGTACTGCCGCGGAAAGCGAGCACGAGATCGCCACCCGGGCCTTCATACAACATCGCACGATAAAGGGTCCCGTCCGGCTCGAACAGATCCTTGACCGTCTTGTCGCTCATCGACATCTGGAAGAGGTCTTTCATTGCCTCGGGATCGTCGCCAAGACGCTTGTACCCCTTCGGCGGCGGGAGTGACGCGTCCGCGTCCATCCGCGCATAGATGTCATCGTTGAGCTTTGCCATCTCCCTCGCCTGCGACAACTCATCGAGTTGGCGGCGGACGCTCCTGCAGAGCGGTCCATCAGGCATACAGCTTGATGCGGCGGATGGCGGCGCGTTGTCGAACATGTCAGCGCATCAGGTGACCATATTGAGCGAAGAACATCTCCACCCGGACCAGATAATCGCCTTCTTCTTCGTCGTTCCGCTTGGGGAACATCTCAAGCCCTTCAATCTGAAACCGCTCTCCGGTGACGAAATCGAAGATCGCCGCAACGTGGCTTTCCCAGGTGAGGCCAATCGTGCAGCAAAATTCCCGTGTCGATTCAAAGTCCATCCCTTCGGGATATCGACGATCACGATACTGCGCCCGCAAGCGCGTTTCGAACCGGCCTTTGGCGTTTTCATCAAGTAGCTTGAGTTGATCGATCCGAATGCCCAGCATCCGCGCTACTCCACCCGATACCCGAACGCCCCGTTCTCGACGCTCACCGTGATCCGCCCGAATGGCTCACGGAGCTCCATCCGGCGGAGCACCTCGCGGCTGACATCGGGGAGCATCGTATTCGTCAGGATCGCGTCGATCATCCGCCCACCGCTCTCCAGTTCCGCGCAGCGGGAGCGGATCAGCTCCAGCACGTCGTCGCCGCAGATCAGCTCCGCCCCGTGGACAGTGGCGACGCGCTTCCGGATGGCGTTCAGCTTCAGCGAGGCGATGCTGCGGATCATCTCGTCCGAGAGCGGATAATACGGGATCGTCACCAGCCGCCCCAGCAGCGCGGGGGGGAAGACCTTGAGCAGCGGCTTGCGGAGGGCCTTGGCGAGCGCCTCGGCGCCCGGCGCGAGGTCCGGATCCTCGCACATCGACATGATGAGGTCGGAGCCGACATTGGAGGTCAGGAGGATCAGGGTGTTCTTGAAGTCGATCCGCCGCCCCTCGCCGTCCTCCATCGTCCCCTTGTCGAAGACCTGGAAGAAGATCTCGTGGACATCGGGATGCGCCTTCTCCACCTCGTCGAGCAGAACGACCGAATAGGGCCGCCGCCGCACGGCCTCCGTCAGCACCCCGCCCTCGCCATAGCCGACATAGCCCGGCGGCGCGCCCTTGAGGGTGGAGACGGTGTGCGCCTCCTGGAACTCGCTCATGTTGATGGTGATGAGATTCTGCTCGCCGCCATAGAGCGCCTCGGCCAGCGCCAGCGCCGTCTCGGTCTTGCCCGTGCCGGAGGGGCCCGCGAGGAGGAAGACGCCGACGGGCTTCTCCGGCGCGGTCAGCCCGGCGCGAGAGGTCTGGATGCGCCGCGCGATCATCTCCATCGCGTGGTCCTGCCCGACGACGCGCTCCGCGAGCGTCGCCGGGAGGTTCAGCACCGTCGCCACCTCGTCCGCCCCCATGCGCGAGAGGGGGATTCCCGTCCAGTCCTGCACCACTGTCGCCACCGCCTGCCGGTCGACGGAGGGGAGGATGAGCGGGCGCTCGCCCTGCGCCGCGGCGAGTGCGGCCATTTTTTCGGCGAGGTCGGCGGCGAGCGCTGTGCGCGCCTCGTCCGAAAGCGGCTCGAAGCCCTCCGGAAGCTCGGGCGGGGTCCTGAGCTTCGCGCGGATGGCGAGGATTTCGTCGACAAGAGCCTTCTCGTCGGCCCAGCGGGTTTCGGCCGCCGTCAGCTCTTCCGCCGCCGCCGCGAGCGCGGCGGAGACCGCCTCGGCCCTGTCGCCCCGGTCGATCCCGATCTCCGCCTCGCGCCGGAGGATGCCCTGCTCGACCTCCAGCCCCGCGATCCGGCGGCGCACATCCTCCACCTCCGCCGGAACGGCGTGCTGGCTCACGGCGACGCGGGCGCAGGCGGTGTCAAGCAGCGCCACCGCCTTGTCGGGGAGCTGGCGGGCCGGGACATAGCGGCTGGAAAGCTGGACGGCGGCCTCCAGCGCCTCGTCGAGGATCTGGATGCGGTGATGCGCCTCGAGCGACCCGGCGACGCCGCGGATCATCAGAAGCGCCTTTTCTTCCGAGGGCTCCTCCACCTTCACCACCTCGAAGCGGCGGGTGAGGGCCGGGTCCTTCTCGATATGCTTCTTGTATTCGGCCCATGTCGTCGCCGCGATGGTGCGAAGCTCGCCGCGCGCGAGGGCGGGTTTGAGGAGGTTGGCGGCGTCGCCGGTGCCCGCCGCGCCGCCGGCGCCGATCAGGGTGTGCGCCTCGTCGATGAAGAGGATGATCGGGCGCTCCGCGCTCTGGACCTCGTCGATCACCCGGCGGAGCCGGTCCTCGAACTCGCCCTTCATGGAGGCGCCGGCCTGCAGGAGGCCGATGTCGAGCGCGAGGAGCCTGACATTCTGCAATTGCGGGGGGACGTCTCCGCGGGCGAGTCGCTGCGCGAAGCCCTCCACGACCGCGGTCTTCCCGACCCCGGCCTCGCCGGTGAGGATCGGGTTGTTCTGGCGCCGGCGCATCAGGATGTCGACCATCCGGCGGATTTCCTCGTCCCGGCCGACGATGGGGTCCATCTTCCCCGCTTCGGCCTGGGCGGTGAGGTCGGTCGCGTAGGTCTCCAGCGCCGAGCCGCCGCCGGCGGGCGCCGGCATCGCGCCGGAGGCGGCGCCGGGATGGCCTTCGCCCTTCCCCGCCGAAGCGCCATCCTCCAGCGAGCCGGCCACAATGCCGGGAAAGCCGGCTTCAAGCTCGTGGACCCGGATCTTCGCGAATTCCGGACTCATGTAGTTGAGGAACGGGCGCAGATCGCGGTCCGCCAGCGCGGCGAGCAGCACATGGCCCGACCGCACCGACGCCGCCTTCATGCCGAGGGAGACCACGAGCCCTTCGTGGATGGCTTCGAAGATGTGCTCCGACAGGTCGTTGATCGAACTCGCCCCGCGCGGCAGCTCGTCGATGGCGCGGGTGAGATGGGCGGTGAGGCGCGAGAGGTCGAGCTCGAAATGCCGTGCGATCTTCTGGATGTCGCCATTGTCGGTCAGCGCGAGCTGCTCGATCCAGTGGACGAGCTCGACATGCGGGTTGCCGCGGAGCTTGGCCGATTTCATGGCGAGCTCCACGGCCTTACGGGCCGGGAGGTTGAGCTTTTCGAGGAGGTCGGAGCGTTTCATTTTTTCTATTGACCTTAACCAAGAACTCGAGAATCTACCGTTGGAAGATAGCGTAATCAAAGGATTTCAATATGCAAGAGAACCTTGATCAACACAGAGAGATTGCAGGCAAGAAAGCGCTGGCATGTGGAGTTGTGTCAGGTGCGGTGGGCATTGCTGTCGGCGCAGCGTCGGCGACCTTGGTTGTGGTTCCAGTTATTGGCGTTACAGCAGTAGCGAGCGGCACCATTGGAACAATGGCGGGAAAAATGGCAAATGATGCCTGCAACTCGTTATCGGGCTTGCAGAGGAATAGATATATTATCAGGGCGGCGGTTCTCAAGAGACTCGCTCAATCAGCACCAGACATTAACGATCCTCTTGTTCAAGAGGGAAAATCAGAACTGATGGAATGTTATCCAGGGAATGTTGCTAAGCTTTTTGAGAGAATCTTTCTCGACACACTTGATAACATAAAACGAAAATTGCCTGATGATCCGCGGGACTTAAAGAGCCCTTTCAAGTTGGAATAACTACGTCAAAACCACATCCACCGCCTCGGCAAACCGCACGTCTTCACTAAGCCAAGTATCCCACCCCAAGCGCCGCGCGCCGTCAAGCGCGAGCTTGGGGACTTCCGCCCCGTCCAGCACCAGTTGGAGGTCCCAGGCGAGCGAGAGGCCCGCGAGGTTGCGCATCGCGTCGCGGATGACGGGGTGGCGGTCGCCGGTCGGCAGCAGCGAATCGAACCGGGCCCAACTGAGTTTCTCCGTCCGGAGCCGCAGCCGCGACTGGACGGAGAAATAGCGGGCGCCGATGATCACCTCCTCGCCGAGCCGCATCGGGCCGAGGCCGAGGCGAGCCTGCTCCTCCACGGGGATCGGGAGCCATTCGGGGACGAACTCCTCCACCGTCACGCGGACGCCGGCGACGATCTCCATCAGGCCCTCGATGGCGGGAACGGTCGGGCGGCCCGCCGAGAGCCAGCCCGCCGCATAGCGCTTGAGGTCGTCCGGCAGCGCGTCGCGGTTCTGGAGCGGCGTCATCCCCTGGCCGAACAATGCGTTCAGCCAGACGCAATATGGATCCTCGCCCCCCCGGTCCCGGCTGACGGCGATCCGCGTCGTCTCCCATGCCCGGTACAGCAGCGCGACCATCCGGTGGGTGAAGAGGTCGAGAAAGGGCTGGAGATCGGCGGAGTAGAGGAGCGCATCTTCGGTGACATGCTGCGGCAGGGCGCCCTTCGCGCCGAACGGGCCGAAAAAGGTCTGCGTCAGCTCGACGACTTCGCCGTTCGGGGTTTCGACGATCTCCACCGCCCGAATCTCGCTGGCTTCGAACTGGAGGCTCGGCGCCTGGCGGAAGCGGATGCGGTCATCCTCGATCCGCACCGACCGGCCGACGGGGACGCCGCCCTCCTCCTCCGCCGCCAGCGCGCGGATGGCGGCGAAATAGCCCCAGGCCCCGTGATCGGCGAGCAGGTCCTCCCGGCTGCTCACAGCACGGCCCGCGAACCGGACCGGGGCGACCATCGCAACCGTTCGAGGCCGTCGAGGTCGCGCATCACCGTGGCGGAGAAGGAATTGGCGCTCGAATAGCCGGCGAGAAACCGCTCCATGATCGCGGCGAGGGTGGACGCGCCGTCATGCTCCTTGTCGAAGAAGAGCGAAATCTCCGCGCCCCTGACGAAGGCGACCGGCGGGGTCGGCCCCGAGGCGGTGCGGAACGGCGCGCGCCGAACCACAGGAGCGGCAGCCACCCGGCGCAGCGCGTCGATGGCCTTTTGCGCGGCGAGATCGCGGGGCGGGGCGTAGAGCCGCATGATCTGCCTGAGCGCGGAGACGGCCTGGTCCCCTTCGGTCTCGACGAGGCTGAGATAGTTGAGCGAAAGATGGCTGACAGCGTCCCAGAGCCGCCGCCCTTCCGGAAGCCCCGTCCGCGGCATCGACGGCCCCGCCGCGATCCGGATCGACTCCCAGCCCTCGTCCGTGTCGGCCCGGAGCGCGAGCGCCTCGCCCTTCGCCTCGCGCGCATAGATCGGCAGGTGGCGGTTGGTGCACAGGAGCCCGATCGACAGGGTGCGCAGGCCGTCGGAGATCGGACGCATCCCCTCGTCGATCAGCGAGATCGAGACCTCGGTTCCGCGATATTCGTCAAGACCCTGATCGCGCTCGTCCCGCAGGGCCGGCTCCGCGCGCGCCTCGCGATGGAGGTTGTAGAAGCGGTTCGCGCCCTCGCGCCGCGCTCCGAAACCCGTGGTGGCGAAGAACGGGCGGAAGACCTGCTCCTCGCCCGTCCGGTCATGCCGGCCGACCACAGACGTCACGCTATGGATCTCATACCCCGTCGGATCGCCCTTGTCGGGCACGATCAACGATTCGACCCGGCGGCGGGAGACGGGCAAATCGTCCGCCTGCTTTTCGAACAGGTTCACGGCGGGGACGCAGTTCGGGCGGATGTCGGTGTTGCGCACCTGTCCGCTCAGGCGGTCATAGGGCCTCGGAAAGTGGAAGAGCACGCGGCAGTGTTTGTCCTTCAGGTGGGCGAAGGCGGCGCGAAGGCCCGAAAGGCGAATGAAGTGGAAGCGCGCAGGGAGTGCGAAGTATTCATGCAGCAGCCGGTACCCGTCAAAGCTGCGGTTGTCATAGGGCAGAAGAAAGTCTTCCTGCCGGTTCATCAGGCTGTCGCGCATGGACCGGTCGAGCCCGAGAGGGCGGACTTCGATAGAGACCGGCGCGGCGCGCGGCCCGCGGCGCCTCCCGAGAGGCAGAACGTCGACCTTCGGCTGCGACAGCGCCAGCGCCTCGAACAGCCGCGCGCCGTCAGCGCTGTCATGCGTGAGGAAGAAATCGAGCTCGTCTGTCTCGAGATTGTCGAAGCTGTTGTCGACGGTGAGGGCGAGGTCGAGGGCGAGCCCTGCCGGGGCTTCCCGCGTCCCGCCCGCTTCGGAGAGCGCTGCGCGGTCGGGGAGGTAAGTCGCCGCGCTCACCTCGATCGGCCAGAGCCGAACATCCCTCCCGGTTGTGAAATAGACGAGACGCTCCCGCTGGCGACGCCGACCGGGCGGACGCGTCGGCAGGACGAGACGCCGGCCGCGCCGGATGGTCGGCCCCGACATCAGCGCCGGAGCCGGCTTCATCCTGAACTCGGCGACGATCATGGACGGCGTCGGGGCGGAGAGATGCGGGTGGACGACCGACAGAAGGTTCTGCGTGAAACGGGGAAACTCGTCGTCCAGCTTGCTCTTCACCCGCGCCGCGAGAAAGGCGTAGCCGTGCAGCAGCCAGTCTACGAACGGGTCCTGCAGCTTGGCGCCGGGGCTGAGGCCGATCTTCTCCGCAAGCCGGGCGTATCGCTCGTCCCGGGCGAACTCGTCGGCATAGGACTGGAGGTGGCGAAGTTCGGTCTCCAGGGTTTGCTTGAAATCCTCATCCATGGATCAGCGCGCGACCTTGACGTCTGATCTAATCTTCTCGAGGTCCCAGATCGACTTGATGTAGACTTTAAGGGGTTCGCTGGCCGAGCGGATGTTCGCCTCGATCGAGAACGAGATCGGCTGCTCCGGGTCGATCTTCTCTCCCTCGTCGAGCTCGACCTTGACGCGGAGCGTCGCCGGGTCGAGCCGCGGCTCGTAGGCGGTGATCGCCGCCTTGAGGTCCTCCTCGAGCGCGCCAATGGGGATGTTGTAGATCCGGCGACCGATCATCGACGGCAGGCCGTAGTTCACGACCGACCGGCGAACCAGCGGGAAGGCCTCGAAAGGATAGTCCGCGCGGTCGACCAGAACGTCGAGGCTCCTCGTTTCTTCTGCGAGCAGCGTGCTTTCGAGACAGGTCGCGTTGAACAAGGCGAGAAGGTCGGTCTCGATATGCCGCCTCAGGGTCCTGATGTCCGTCAGGAAATGCGCGGGGCCCCAGTCGCCTTCCGCATCTCCAGTCGACAACCCCGCGGCGCCCGCGCTGAAATACTTCTCCGGCACGAGTCGGCTGTAGAGCGAAGGCCAGAAGGGCTCGGCATTCTCAGCCATGAGCGTCCGCCGGGAGAGCGGCCTCCTCGGCCTCGGGCGGGTGATCGAGCGTCAGCGTGCGGATGTCCATGAGGGCATGGTCGCCCGCCTCCGTCGAAAGCACCCTCTGGCCGGCACCGGCGTAGAGCCCGCCCTCGAGCTCGCGCCATTCGGTCTTGCGACCGGCGCGGATCATCGCGTCGCCGGAAAGCGCGGCGCCGGGATAGCGGGTAGGGATCATGACCGGCAGCGCGGCGCCAGTCACGAGGGTCATGACACCGACCGTCCACACATAATCGCGGAGGTCGCGCGGCGGAGAGAATTCGATCGAGACGACGTGTTCGAAGGGCAGCCAGTGATACCCTCCATCGATCACGACCTCGAGCGTCGGCCCGAGGCGGTTGTCGGAGTCGCCGATCCAGGCGAAAGGTTCTTCGTCCAACCGCCCGGCAAGGGCCGGCGCCGCCGTGAGCGCCGAACGTCTCAGTGCATCCGCGTCCCGGGAGCGGCCCTCGGCCTCCGCGCTAATCGCGCCGACGAGTTGGGCCAACCAGAGCTTCGGTTCGCCAAAGATGGGCGGCTCCCGCCGCCCGGCCCAGACGGCCTCCCGCATTTCCTCGGCGGCAAGCGCCAGACGGTAATCCTGGATGAAGTCCGCGGTCGCCGGGTTCAGCTTCAGAAGGATGTCGAGCTGATTTCGCGCCCGCGGCCAGTCGCCCATGAGCGAGCTGAGCTGAAAGAGAAAGGCGCGCAGAGCCGGGTCGCCCGGCTCCTCGCGGACCGCCTCGATGATCGAAGAGCGAGCCGCATCCAGATCGCCTTTGGCGAGCGCTGCTTCCGCCGCGCGCCGTCCCCTCGCGGACATGCTCGCCCCTCCCCTGCCGGAGTGCGCCGCCGCCAGAACTGGCGGCGGCGACCCGTCCTCAGGCCGGCTGGTTCGCTTCGATGTTCCAGGCCGCTTCGTACTGGCCCGCCGCCGAGCCGTCATCCGCCTGCGCGGTGTAGACGATCTTGAACTCGGCGAAGTTGAAGGTCACGCTCTCCATGACCAGTTCGTCGCCGGGCGCGCCCGCGGGCTGAACCGAGGTCACCATCACCTTCTTCATCTCGATCACGACATAGTCGACAGGATTCTCGCCCGATTTCCGGATCGTCAGCTTCGCAGACGGAATGTGGGCGCCGTTACAGCAATGCTTCATGAAGTCAGGGGTCGAAGCATCGACATACTTGGTGACCGTGAGGTCCTGCACGTTCACCTTGCCGGCACCGCCGCCCTTGCCCGTGTGAAAGGTCCCGGACTGGGTCATGCCCCACTGCCAGGAATAGAT
>JAUIDE010000184.1 GCA_030429105.1 Alphaproteobacteria bacterium | reverse complement strand
CCCCGCCCGCTACTGGGCGGAGGGGGAGCGCGGCGGCTGGACGTTGAAGCGGGAAAGCTGAACCGGGGCGCGAGCAGCGAGGCGAGCGCGAAGCCGAGCCAGAGCCCGGAGACGTTCAGGATCAGGTCGTCCACGTTGAACTGCCGGAAGGGGCAGGGCCAGAGCCCCCAGAACGCCGTCAGCTGGGTGAGTTCCGCCGCGAGGCTGAGGCAGGGCGCGAAGATCAGCGCCGCGATCCAGCGGGCCGTCGCGAAGCGGAGCGCGACGCCCACGAGGCCGAGCAGCGCGAAATTCATGGTCGAGGCGGCGACGATGCGGTTGCGCGTCCATTCCCCGAACCCGCCGCCCTTCTCCCACATCTCCAAGAAACTCCTCAGGAACAGGAAGGGCTGCGTTTGCGGCTCAACAAAGGGCCGCGGGCAGGTCATCGTCGCCGGGTCGGGGAAGGGATGCTGCGTCAGGAAGAAGAAGAAGAGCGAGAAGAACACGAGCGGCGCCGCCCGCCCGCCCGGCTTCGAGACAATGCGCGCGAGGCCGTAGAGCGTCGCCGTCGCCAGCGCCGCGTAGATCGCGGCAAGGCCGAGAAAGGGGATGAACTGTTCAGGCCGCATTCCCGCCCGCCCCTGCGATGCGGGGCGCGGCCATCAGGCGCCCGCCGCCGGTGCCGCCGCAAAAAGGTCCTTCAGCTCCTCGCGCAGCAGGGCCTTCTGCACCTTCCCCATCGTGTTGCGCGGCAGCTCCCCGCGGAGGAGGAGCCGCTTCG
This sequence comes from Alphaproteobacteria bacterium, assembly GCA_030429105.1. Lineage (GTDB taxonomy): Bacteria > Pseudomonadota > Alphaproteobacteria > Rhodobacterales > Rhodobacteraceae > Pikeienuella. The sequence goes on along the minus strand of JAUIDE010000184.1, from coordinate 2,007 downwards.
GCTGCTTGTATCGCGCGAGCGTCGCTCCGAGCGCCGCCTCGATCGCCGTAAGGTCGGGCGCTGCGCCCGGCGCGGGGACGATGACGCCGACCACAGCCTCCCCGAAATCGGGATGCGGCGCGCCGACCACCGCGCTCTCCAGCACGCCCGGTTGCGCGTCGAGCGCGAGCTCAACCTCCTTCGGATAGACGTTGAAGCCGCCGGAGATGATGAGGTCCTTCCCCCGCCCGACGATCTGGACATACCCGTCCGCATCGATCAGCCCGAGATCGCCGGTGATGAAGAACCCGTCCGCCCGCAGTTCCTCCTTTGTCTTCTCCGGCATCCCCCAATAGCCCTTGAAGACGTTGGGCCCCCGGACCTCGATCACGCCGACCTCGCCCTGCGGGAGCGTCGCGCCCGTTTCCGGGTCCGTGATCTTCAGCTCGACTCCCGGGAGGGGGAAGCCCACCGTCCCGGCCCGACGCTCCCCCTCATAGGGGTTCGACGTGTTCATGTTCGTCTCGGTCATGCCGTAGCGTTCCAGGATACGCTGGCCCGTCCGCGCCTCGAAGGCGCGGTGCGTCTCCGCCAGCAGTGGCGCGGAGCCGGAGACGAAGAGCCGCATGTGGGCGGTCGCCTCGCGGGTCAGCCCCGGCTCGTCCAGCAGCCGCGTGTAGAAGGTCGGCACGCCCATCATCGCCGTCGCCTGCGGCATGAGGCGCAGCGCCTCCCGCGCATCGAACTTCTCCATGAAGAGCATCGCGCCCCCGGTCAGCGCGACGATGTTGGTGGCGACGAAGAGCCCGTGGGTGTGAAAGATCGGCAGCGCGTGGATCAATCGGTCCGCCACCGTGAAGCGCCAGCATTCCGCCAGCACCTCTGCGTTCGAGAGGAGGTTGGCGTGCGTCAGCATCGCGCCCTTCGAACGCCCGGTCGTGCCCGAAGTGTAGAGGAAGGCCGCCAGATCGTCCGCCGCCCGCGCCACGGTCGCGAAGGTCTCAGGCGCGCCCGAGGCCGCTTTGGCGAAGCTCCCGTCGCCCGCGGCGCCGAGCGTCATCAGCCGTGCGCCCGCGGCGGCGGCGACGGGATCGAGCGCGGCGCGCGGGCTCGCGATCAGCAGCTTCGCGCCGGAATTCTCGACGAAATAGGAGATCTCCGCCGGCGTGTAGGCGGTGTTGAGCGGCAAAAAGACGATCCCCGCCTGCGCCGCGGCGGCGTAGAGCGCCAGCGCCTCCGGCGATTTCGGAACCTGCGCGGCGACCCGGTCCCCCGTCTCCAGCCCGGCTCCGACGAGCGCATGGGCGAAGCGCGCGGCCATGCGCAGGAAGGCGTCATGTGTGATCGTGCGCCCGTTGGGGAGGATCAGGAAGGGCGTGTCCTTCCCGGCGTGGAGCCCGAAGAGCCGATCATAGAGGGGGTTGGCCATGCGTCATCTCCCGTCGCGCCGCCCGCTTTTCCGCGATTCCCGTGCGCCGGTAAAGGGCGCTCGACTTCCCGCGTAGGCGCCTTACTTCCTGGTTAGCAATTGCGGAGCGACCCGATGAGATACGCCGCCCCCGCCCTCCTTTTCGCCGTTTTCCTCGCCCCGCCGTATGCGGGAGCGCTCGATCCGGGCGGGCCGCGGGAGATTTATGAGGTTAGTATCGCCGGAATCGGGATCGGCGAGGTGGCGCTCTATCTCTCGGAGGGTGGAGGTCGTTATTCCATCGATCTCGATGGCGGCTTCCGCTTCCTCTTCTGGTCCGGCGAGGCGACGATGGGGAGCGAGGGGGCGCGGGCGGAGGCGCTGATCCCCGCCGCGTACACGGCGCGGTTCGAAAGCCCCTCTCGCACCGTCTTCGCGGATATCGTGTTCGGCGACGGCTCCGCGCAGGCGGCGTTCCGCGTGGAGCCGCCCTTCGACGACGATGGCGAGGAAGAGGAGCGCGCGCCGCTCCTGCCCGAGATGCTCGTCGGCGCGATGGACCCTGTCGCCGCCTTCCTGATCCCCGCCGCGAGCGGGGCGGAGGCCTGTTCCGGCGCGCG
>JAUIDE010000101.1 GCA_030429105.1 Alphaproteobacteria bacterium | reverse complement strand
TCGCCCTCGTCGAACTTCTCGTTCGTCACGGCGATCTCGGGCTGCTGCGAGGGGAGGTGCCCGGTCTCGTCGAAATGCTTGCGCATCGCCTCGTTCACCGCCTCGTCGAGCACTTCGCCCATGAGGTTCTTCGCGAACATCTTCTTCAGCAGCGCCTTCGGGGCCTTGCCCTTGCGGAAGCCCTTCATCTGGAAGTCGGCGCGCACGGCGTCGAGCTTCGCCTCCATCTTCTCGGCCAGAGAAGCCGCCGGCACGGTCATCGCATATTCGCGCTTGAGGCCTTCGGCCAGCGTCTCGGTCACCTGCATGTCGTCCTCATCCTTCCGCGCCCTCGCGCGCCATACGTTCCGCCCGTTCGTTCAGCCGGGGAGAAGCGGCCTCTGGTGCGGGCGGAGGGACTTGAACCCCCACGCCTTGCGGCGCCAGAACCTAAATCTGGTGCGTCTGCCAGTTTCGCCACGCCCGCATCCCGGCGCAGGCTGGAGCCCGCCCCGGAAAACCGGCGCTTCCTTATCAGAGCGGTTTCCGCCGCGCGAGGGGAAAATGCCCGCCCGCCGCCGCGCCGCGGCCCCAATTCGGGCCCGTTCGCGCGATGTTATGTTTTTCCGCGGAATGTGATACGCGACAATTCGGGGAAATCGGAATGAAGAGCGTCGCCTGATGGCCACATACACGTTCACGAACGCCGTCGTCGTCGAGACCGGGGGGTCCGGCGCAGACATCGTGTGGGATCAGGTCACCATCCGCCTGACGGACGGAGACGCGGACAACCAGCTGAACCGGGACAGTACGGACCCGGGCGGGGACCAGGCCTTCGTCTTCGAAAGCTTCAACCAGGTGCGCGCCTCCAGCTTCGAGCCGCAGCTCGACTTCACCTACACCTCGATAGACCGCTCCGCCCGCGGCACCGGCACGCTGACGGACGCGGCCGGGAACCAGATCCGCGGCTTCTGGTTCGAGGTGGAGAACGGAACCCGCGACTTCCGGGTCTTCATCCCCTCTGAGCCGAACGCCGGCTTCGACTATGTGCAGAACGGCAACGGCGTCATCACGAACACCTCGACGCGCGATTTCAGCTATGGCGAGATCGCCTCGCCCGGCGACGAACAGTTCGTCATTTCCGATCCGTCTGAAGGAACGGCCCGCGACTGGAACATGGGCGAGGGGAACGACCTCGCCCAGTCCAGCGCCGGGAACGATTCCATCAGCGCTGGCGCCGGGGACGACACCGTCTTCGCCGGCGACGGGCAGGACACCGTTCAGGGCGGCGAGGGGGCGGACAGCATCCTCGGCGAGGGCGGCAATGACAGCCTGCTCGGCCAGGGCGGGAACGACACGATCCGCGGCGGCGACGGGCAGGACACGATCCTCGGCGGCGCCGGGGCGGACAGCCTCGAAGGCGGCGCCGGGAATGACAGCATCGACGCCGGCTCGGAGGACGCTTCGGCGGACACGCTCTCGGGCGGCGCCGGGAACGACACGCTCTTCGGTCAGGGCGGCGACGATTCCATTGACGGCGGAACGGGCGCCGACTCGATCCTCGCCGGCGAAGGGGCGGACAGCGTCGTCGGCGGCGACGGGAACGACACGATCCAGGGCGGCGGCGGAAACGACACGCTCATCGGCGACGGCGGAACGCTTGATCCGGTCCTGACGCGGGAAAGCTTCAACTGGTCCCAGCTCCCCGACCCGGACAATGGCGGGCAGATCGACAACGGGGACGATCTCCGCGCGGGCGGCACGCAGAACACCGGCAGCGTGGACGTCACGTTCTCCTACACGCCCGCGCGCGCCAGTTCGCAGTTCACCTTCGACACCCAGAACGAATTCACGGGGGGGATCGCCTCCGGATCGGAATCGGTCAACGCGAACAGCGGCGCGACACTCCGCGGCTTCAACGGCGGCGGGGAATCCTCCCGGCTCGAACTCGCCTTCGCGGCGACCGCGCCGGGCGTGGAGGACGAGGTCCGCAACGTCTCCTTCCGCGTCAATGACATGGATGAAGGCTCCTTCCGCGACCAGGTGACGATCCGCGCCTTCGACGCCGCAGGCAATCCGGTCGAGATCAGGTTCGGAGCCGGCGAAAACCTGACGCTGGCGGACACGGACGGCGTCGCCGGCGCCGACACCGCCTTCCCGCGGGACGGGACGAACCAGTTCGACGCGGACGACCCCGAAGTTTCCCTCCTCGTGACGATCCCCGGCCCCGTCGCCCGGATCGAGATCATCCACGGAGACCGGGAGAACGCGCAGCACGCCGTCCAGATCACCGACATCTTCTTCGACGCGGTGACGATCCCGCCGGCGGAGACAGCCGGAAACGACTCGATCCTCGGCGGCGACGGGGCGGACAGCATCGAGGGCGGCCTCGGGAACGACACGCTCCTCGGCGAGGCGGGGAACGACACGATCCTCGGCGGGGACGGAACCGACAGCATCGAGGGCGGCGCCGGGAACGACAGCCTTCTCGGCGGCGACGGGGCCGACAGGATCACCGATTTCGACGGCTCGAACGTCATCGACGGCGGAGACGGCGCGGACTCGATCACCGCCACCGGCGCCGGCGGAACCTTCGACTCGATCCTCGGCGGCGCCGGGAACGACACGATCGAGGTCTTCAAGGGCGACGCCTCATCGACCGTGATCGACGGCGGCGTCGGCGACGATTCCATCACCGTCTTCAACGGTCCGAACTCGGTCAACGCCGTCGCGGGCGGCGACGGAAACGACACGATCCAGACCGGGGACAGCCAGGATTCCATCACCGGCGGCGCAGGAAACGACAGCATCGACGCCGGCGCCAATGACGACGTCGTCTCGGGCGGCGACGGCGACGACACGCTGACGGGCGCCGCCGGCTCCGACACCGTGACGGGCGGGATCGGGAACGATTCCATCACCGATTTCGACGGCTCGAACAGCATCGACGGCGGCGAGGGGGCGGACACGATCTTCGTCACCGCCGGGGACGGCGTCGCCAACACGCTCTCGGGCGGCGCGGGCGACGACAACATCACCTATTTCGCCGGCTCCGGCAGCACCTCCACCATCGACGGCGGCGAGGGCGGGGACGTCATCGCCTCCGGCGACAGCCGCGATTCGATCATCGGCGGCGAGGGCGCGGACGTCATTTCCGCCGGCGGCGGCGACGACACCATCGTCGGCGGCGCCGGCGGCGACGTGCTCTCCGGCGGAACCGGGACGGACCTCTTCCTCCTCTCGGCGGGGGACGGCTCCGACATCATCGTCGGCGGCGAGGACGGCGATAACGGCGATATCGACCGCATCGTGCTCGCGCCGGGCGGCGGCGGCCGCCGCGTCACCTTCACCAATGACGATCCCGCGACCGAGAGCGGGATCATCGAGTTCCTCGACGCCGGCGGGAACGTGATCTCGACCACGACCTTCTCCGAGATCGAGCAGGTGGTGTGCTTCACGGCCGGAACGATGATTCGCACGCCCGAAGGCGAGCGCCCGGTCGAATCGCTCCGCCCAGGCGACCTCGTGGAGACGCTGGACAATGGCCCGCAGCCCGTGCGCTGGGCGGGGCGGCGCATCGTCCCCGCGACCGGGCGCTTCGCCCCCGTCCGCATCCGCGCCGGCGTTTTCGGCGCGCGGCGCGATCTCCTCGTCTCGCAGCAGCACCGGATGCTTGTCTCCGGCCCCCGCGCCGAACTGATGTTCGGCGCCGCCGAGGCCCTCGCCGCCGCGAAACATCTGGCGGACGGCGAAAGCGTGACGGTGGAGGAGGGCGGCGTCGTCGAATACGTCCACATCCTCTTCGACCGGCACGAAATCGTCTTCGCCGAAGGCGCGGCGACGGAAAGCCTGCACCCGGGCGCAGCCGCCCTCTCGGGCATCGCCCCCGAGGGGCGGGAGGAGATCTTCGCGCTCTTCCCCGAGCTTGCGGAAGCGCCGGACGAGGCCTGCGGCGCCGCCGCCCGGACGATCCTTCGCGCCTACGAGGCGCGCGCCTTCACCCGCCTCGCCGGCTGACCGCGCCAGAGCGCGACGCCGAGCGCGAGCAGGAGGAGCGGGCCTGAGGCCGGCAAGGGCACGGGCCGGACCGCCGTCGGATCGAATTCCGCGAAGAGGGTGAAGCGGATCACCCCGCCGAAGACGGGCTCGGCGCCCGCGAGCGGCGCGAAGGCCGAAACCGCGGCGAAAGCCTCCGGCTCGTCGAGCGTGATCTCCATGACGACAAGCTCGACGATTCCGGGCTCGTCGATCGGCGTGGGATTGAGGAAATCGCGTTCGCTGATGACGACGTCGAGCACCCGCGGCCGGCCGAGATCATCGATCAGGACCTGCGGGAAGAGCGGGGCGCCGACATCGTCCGCCCCCGTGAAGGTCTGGCCGAACACCGTCATCATCAGGTCGATGTCGCTCCCGGCGACGAAGGGAAAGGTGTTGTCGTCATCGGGATCGAAGGGAACGGGCTCCCCGCCATCGAGCGGGGCCTGCGCAAGATCCGGGTCGAAGACGAGCGTTCCCGTGACCGCCGAACCGTCGCCGACGACGCCGCGCACGGTCCCCTGAAGCTCATAGAGCGTGGGAACCGCGAAGGCCGGCGCCGCGAAGAACGCCGGAACCGCAATGAGGGCGAAGAAAAGGGGATAGGCGATGCGCTGCATGTGGCGCCTCCTCCAGAATTCCCCTCATGGTAGTGGATAGCACAACTTTCAGTGGTCCGGGACACAAAAAACCGGCGCGCCGGTTGCCCGGCGCGCCGCATGAAGGCCCGAGGAGGGACCGGCCTTCAGTAGATGTAGCGGATCTGCTCGCTCCAGAAGCGCTCCATCCCCCGCAGGTTCAGGATCATCTCCTTCAGCGCGCCGCCGCCGAAATCCTTGCGCCGGCCGAGCAGCGCGGAATGCTTGTCGAAGAGCGCGCCGACGATCTCGCGCACCTTGCGCCCCTCGTCGGTCAGCTTGATCCGCACCGCGCGCCGGTCGATCTCGCAGCGCTGGTGGTGCATGTAGCCGCCCTCGACCAGCTTCTTGAGGTTGTAGGAGACGTTGGAGCCCTGGTAGTAGCCGCGGCTCTTCAGTTCCCCCGCCGTCACCTCGTTGTCGCCGATATTGTAGAGCAGCAGCGCCTGCACGCTGTTGATGTCGAGCCGCCCGAGCCGCTCGAACTCGTCCTTGATGACGTCGAGCAGGAGCCGGTGCAGCCGCTCGATCAGCGCGAGGGCCTCGACATAGGTAGTGATCGTGGCCGCCGGCTCGACATCGAAACCGGCCGCGTCGACGCGCTCATGGATGCTCATCCGCACTCTCCGTTGGTGTTCGCTGGAGAGACAAATGGCGGGAAAGCCCCAACACGGGGTTAATTCGGCGAAGCTTCTCTCCGAATGCCGTGAAATCCCGCGATGATCGCCACGATTTCGGCATGGGCCGCGGGAGTCCGGGCCGCGCCGCTCACCCAGCGGTAGAGATCCTGGTCGTTTTCCTCAAGCAGCGATTCGTAGGCTTCGAGCGCGGCGGGGGCGAGGCCGGCGAGCCCGCGGTCCGCGAAGGGGCCGAGGATGAGGTCCATCTCCTTCATCCCCCGCCGCCAGCTCCGCATGGAGAGCCGCTTCAGCCGGATCTCCGGCGTCTCCATCTCAGGCGGCGAGCGCGGCGCGGAGCCGCGTCTCGAACCGGGCGAAGCGCTGCGCGAGCCGCTCCTGCTCCGCCTTCAGCAGTTCCAGCTCCGCGATCAGCTCCCCCGCCGCGGGCGCCGGCGCGCCGCCCGGCCCTTCGCCCTCGCCCGTCATCAGCCAGACAAGCGAGACGTTGAGGATGCCGGCGAGCATCTGCATCCGGTTCGCGCGCGGCTCCGCGCGGTCGTCCTCCCAGGTCGCGATGGTGGAGCGGCGGACGCCGAGCCGCCAGGCGAGCTGTTCCGGGGAAAGGCCGAGCGCCTCGCGCGCGGCGGCGAGCCGGTCGCCGAAGGTCGCATGGGCGTCGCCCCAGCGGTCCTCCTCGGCGACGGCGGCTTCGGGGCGGGTTTCGCTGTTGTCGATCTCGTTCATGGCTTCTACTTACCCGAGGCCGCCCGAAAGTTTAACCGGCGGTTTTGTCGCGCCGCGCAACCCTCGCGCGAAACGGGAGCAAAGGGATGCCGCTCGACCTTCTCTACGCCAATGACGGAGAGGGGCGCGACGCGCCGTCATGGTATGCGGCGACGGCGGCGGCGCGGGCCGATCATCCGCGGCTCGAAGGGCGCATCAAGGCCGATGTCTGCATCGTCGGCGGCGGCTATACTGGCCTCTCCGCCGCGCTCCATCTCGCCCGCCGCGGCTATGCCGTCGCCCTGCTGGAGGCGCACCGCGTCGGCTGGGGCGCCTCCGGCCGGAACGGCGGGCAGGTCGGCTCCGGCCAGCGCCTCGGCCAGATCGAGCTGGAGGCGATGCTCGGCACCGAAAAGGCCCGCCATCTCTGGGACCTCGCGGAGGAGGCGAAGGCGCTGGTGAAGGCGCTCGTCGCGGAGAACGGGATCGACTGCGCGCTCCGCCCCGGCGTGATCCACGCCGCCCACCGCCGCCGCTTCCTCCCCGCATTCCGCCACGAGGCGGAGCATCTCACGAAGGTCTACGGCTACGAGACCGACTATCTCGAAGGCGAGGCCTTTCGCGCCGTGGTCGGCTCCCCGGCCTATCATGGCGGCGTGCTCGACCCCGGCGCCGCGCATCTCCACCCGCTGAACTACGCGCTCGGCCTCGCCCGCGCCGCATCGGAAGCCGGCGTCCGCATCTTTGAGCGGAGCGCGGCGACCGCGCTGACCCATGCGCCCAAACCTGTCGTCGAGACGGCACAGGGCGCCGTCGAGGCGGATCACCTGATCCTCGCCTGCAACGGCTATCTCGGCCGCCTCGCGCCGGAAGTCTCCGCCCGCGTCATGCCGATCAACAACTTCATCATCGCGACCGAGCCGCTCGGGCCCGAACGCGCCCGCAGCCTCATCGCCAACGGCATGGCGGTGGCCGATTCGAAATTCGTGGTGAACTACTACCGCCTCTCCGCCGATGACCGGCTTCTCTTCGGCGGGCGGGAGAGTTACGGCTATCGCTTCCCGGCGGACATCAAGTCCTTCGTCCGCAAGGCGATGCTGGAGATCTACCCTGGCCTCGCCAATGTGAAGGTCGAATACGGCTGGGGCGGCACCCTCGCCATCACCATGAACCGCCTGCCCCATCTCGCCCGCCTCGGGCCGGCGACGCTCTCGGCCTCCGGCTATTCCGGCCACGGCGTCGCGCTGGCCACGCTGGCGGGCAAGCTCGCGGCGGAGGCGGTTGCGGGCCAGGCGGAGCGGTGGGACGCGCTCGCCGCCGTCCCCTCCCCCCGTTTCCCCGGCGGCCCGGCGATGCGCTGGCCGCTCCTCGTCCTCGCCATGCTCTGGTATTCGATGCGGGACAGGCTGTGACCGGGCCCTGGCTCGACGTGGTGGGGATCGGCGAGGCCGGGCTCGCCGGCCTCGCCCCCGCCGCCCGCGCGGCGCTCGAAACCGCCGGCGTGATCGTGGGCGGGGACCGGTTCCCCGTTCTCCCCGTCCCCGCCCGCCGTCTCCCCTGGCCGAAGGGCATGCCCGCCCTCGCCGCCCTCCTCCGGGCGGAGCGCATGAACCGCCCCGTCATGCTCGTGACGGGCGATCCGCTCTGGTATTCCGTCGGCGCGCGCATCCTCTCGCAGCTTCCGGGCGAGGAGATCCGCTTCCACCCGGCCCTCTCCGTCTTCCAGCTCTGCGCCGCGCGCCTCCGCTGGAGCCTCGCGGATGTGGAGACGCTGGCGCTCCTCCGCCGCCCGCCCGAAACGGCGATCCCCTTCTTCGCCCCCGGCGCCCGCCTCCTGATGGTGACGGAGGGCGCGAAGGCGCCGCCCGTCATCGCCCGGCTGCTGACGGAGGCGGGATACGGCGCGAGCCGGATGGTTGTCCTCTCCGCCCTCGGCGGGCCGGACGAGCGGATCATCGAGGGGGAGGCGCGGGGCTGGTCCGCCCCCTGCCCCGACTTTCTCACCCTCGCCGTCGAATGCCGCGTCGAGCCGGGCGCCGCGCCCCTGCCCCGCATCCTGCCGGACGAGGCGCTCGCCGGGCTCGGCGCTTCACCGCTGGAGGCGCGGGCCGCCGCGCTCGCCTTCCTCTGGCCGCGCCGCGGCGCACGGCTCGTCGCCGAGGGGTCGGGCGCGGCGGCGCTGGCCATCGACTGGCTGCGCGCGGCGCGGGACGCGGAGGCGACTCTCATCGGCCCCGACGACGAGGCGCTCCGCGCCCGCGCCGCCGCCCTCGGCGCCCCCCGCCTCGCCTTCGCGGAAACCGCGCCGCCGGCCGACGCCGCCTTCTTCGCCGGCCCGGAGGCCGAAGGACGCGCCCGCCTCGCCGCGCTGAAGCCCGGCGGGCGGCTCCTGATCGAAGCGCAAGGCTGGGCGGAGGGCGCGACCTCGCGCTTCGCGATCATGGGGCCGGAGGGCGAACGCCGGTTCTCCCACTGGCGCATCGCGAAGGGATGGGAGAGAACGGAGCCATGACCAAACCCGTCAATCTCCGCCTCGCCCGCAAGGCGAAGGAGCGGGAGGAGGCGCGCCGGAAGGCCGCCGCCAACGCCGCCGCCCATGGCCGCCCGAAGGCGGAGCGGAAGGCGGAGGCGGCGGAAGCCGCCCGCGCCGCCCGCGCGCTCGACGGAAAGAGGATCGAGGACGAATGAAGGTTTCCGAGGCGCTCGCCACCCGCATCTCCTGCCGCGCCTTCCTGCCCGATCCCGTGCCGGAGGCCGTGGTGCGCCGCATCCTAGACCATGCGAAGCAGGCGCCCTCCGGCGGCAACCTCCAGCCCTGGATCGTCCGCGTCCTCGCCGGGGAGGCGCTGGCCGCGCTGAAGGCGGAGGTCGCCGCGGCGATGGAGACGCATCCGATGGGCCGCCCCACCGAATACGCGATCTACCCCGAGCCGCTGATCCAGCCCTTCCACGCCCGCCGGAAAACCTGCGGCGAACAGCTCTACGCCACCATCGGCGTCCCGCGGGAGGACAAGGCGGGAAGGCTCCGGCAGTTCCGCCGGAATTTCGAGTTCTTCGGCGCCCCCGTCGGCCTCTTCCTCTTCCTCGACCGGACGATGGGCCCGCCGCAATGGTCCGACGCCGGCATGTTCCTCCAGTCCGTCATGCTCGCGGCGCGGGAGGAAGGGCTCCACACCTGCGCGCAGGAAGCCTGGGCGATGTGGGCGGACGAGGTGGAGCGCCACGCCCGCCCGCCCGAAGGCGCCATGCTCTTCTGCGGCATGGGCCTCGGCCAGATGGACGAGGCGCACCCGATCAACACGCTCCGGACGGAGCGCGAGCCGGTCGAGAGATTCGCGGAGCTGATCGGGTTCTGAGGCGGCGGCGGGGGCGCGGCGCCCTCCCCTCTCCCCCGGCCCCGGACCCGATCCGGGGCCCCGAAGACCGAAGCGCCTGCCCCCGCCCCTCTCCCAAGACAAGGGAGAAGCGCAACAGACGACGCCTGCGCTTCCCCCCTCCTTCAAGGAGGGGGGAGAGGGGGGAGGATAGCGGAGCATCGGCTTTGCACGCCACGGCCTCGAAAAGCATCTCTCCGGTGGAGAGATGCCGAGGCCGTTCGGCCGAAGCCCCTGCGGAGGCCGAGGGGCGCCAAGCCGCCGCGTCGGCCGGAAATCGGGCAGTAGTCGTCGCGGCGAGCGCGGAACGCGGTCGCCGGGGGGCGACGACCGCGGGCCGATTTGACGCGGGTCAAATCGGCCGGGCGCTTATGGCGCCGTCGGCGCACAATGCAGGCGGGGCTATAGGCGCGCCGAAGGACCGCGGCCTCATTCGCGCTCCGGATCGCACTTTCCCTCCCTACACATCCCACCCCGGCGGCAGGCGGACGGGCGAGCCGACCGATGTGAAAGGCGGAGCATCGGCTATGCGCGCCTGCGGCCCCGATCAGCGGCTTTCCGGTGGAAAGCCGCAGGGGCCGTTCGGCCGGAGCCCCTGCGGAGGCCGAGAGGCGCCAAGCCGCCGCGTCGGCCGGAAATCGGGCCGCAGTCGTCGCGGCGGCTGCGGACTCGCAGTCGCCGGGGGGCGACGACTGCGGGCCGATTTGACGCGGGTCAAATCGGCCGGGCGCTTAGGCAACTGTCGGCGCACAATGCAGGCGAGGACGATCCCGCTATTCGCCATCGCCCCGGCAAACGCGCAGCCCTCCCCGCCCGACCGGGCGAAGAACGCGCCCCCGCCCCGCCCGCTCTTCCCCCCTCCTTCAAGGAGGGGAGCGGGGGGGGATATCCGGAGAAGGCGGCGCCCCGGCCCCGCCCCGCCAATTCCATGAAAAATCATGCGCCCCCGTCTCCGCCCCTCCCCCGGCCCCGGACCTGATCCGGGGCCCCGAAGAGCGAAGCGCCCGCCCCGAACGCCGCCGTCGCCCTCTTCTCCCCATTGAAACAATTCGATCACGACTTTTTCCTCATGATTTCAACGCCCCGCCCCCGATTTCCATGGAAATCCCCCAAGATCGGCCGGAATCGCCCCCCGGAGCCCGCCTCCCTCCCCCCGGAACCGAGGAGAGGGAGCCAGGCCGCCCCGCAAGCAATGTTTCAAACCCCATCACGACTTTTTCCCCACGAAATCAGCGCCCCGAGCCCAATAACCATGGTTATCCCCTTCCGGCCCGACTTCGCCCTCCTGTCTCGCGATCTTCCCCTCATTGCCCTCTGCCTGCGGGAGGCGCCCCGCCAAGGCTCGTTGTCTTCCGCCCCCCCTCGCCTCCTTGGCAAGCGCGCCCGCGCGGCGTAAAGCGGGCGGGCCTGAACGGAGCACGGATCATGCCTTTCCTCGCCGACGCCCTCTCCCGCGTGAAGCCCAGCGCGACCATCGCCGTCACCTCGAAAGCGCGGGAGCTGAAAGCCGCGGGGCGGGACATCATCGGCCTCGGCGCCGGCGAGCCCGATTTCGACACGCCGGAAAACATCCGCGAGGCCGCGAAGCGCGCCATCGACGCCGGCCACACCCGCTACACGGCGGTGGACGGCATCCCGGAGCTGAAGGCCGCGATCTCCGCCAAGTTCCGGCGGGAGAACGGGCTCGACTACAAGCCGTCCCAGATCACGGTCGGCACCGGCGGCAAGCAGACGCTCTTCAACGCCCTGATGGCGACGCTGAACCCCGGCGACGAGGTGATCATCCCCGCGCCCTACTGGGTCAGCTACCCCGACATGGTGCTCCTCTGCGGCGGAACCCCGGTCCCCGTCGTCGCCGGCATCGAGACCGCCTTCAAGATCACCCCGGCCCAGCTCGAAGCCGCGATCACGCCGAAGACGAAATGGTTCATCTTCAACTCCCCCTCGAACCCGACCGGCGCCGGCTACACGGCGGCGGAGGTGAAGGGCCTCACCGACGTCCTGATGCGCCACCCCCATGTCTGGACGATGACAGACGACATGTACGAGCATCTGGCCTATGACCCGTTCCGCTTCGCCACGATCTGCGAGGTGGAGCCCGGCCTCTATGACCGGACACTCACCTGCAACGGCGTCTCCAAGGCCTATGCGATGACGGGCTGGCGCATCGGCTACGCCGCGGGGCCGGAGCATCTCATCAAGGGTATGGCGAACATCCAGAGCCAGTCCACCTCCAACCCCTGCTCCGTCAGCCAGTGGGCGGCGGTCGAGGCGCTGAACGGCCCGCAGGACTATATCCCTTGGAGCCGCGAGAACTTCCGCGCCCGCCGCGACCTCGTCGTCTCCATGCTCAACCAGACGAACGGGATCGAATGCCCGACGCCGGAAGGGGCGTTCTACGTCTACCCGTCGATCCGCGGCCTGATCGGGCGCAAGACGCCGGGCGGCGCGGTCATCGACAATGACGAGACCTTCGCCTCCGAACTGCTGGAGGCGGAGGGCGTCGCGGTCGTCTTCGGCGCCGCCTTCGGCGTCTCACCCTGCTTCCGCATCTCCTACGCCACATCGGACGCGCAGCTCGAAGAGGCCTGCGCCCGCATCCAGCGCTTCTGCGGCGCGCTTTCTTGACGGAGCTGACAGAGGAGAAGGCCGCGCTCCGTACGGCCCTCTTCGCCCGGCGGAAGGCGGCGCATGGCGACGCCGCGCGGGATGCGGCGGCGAATGCGCGCCTTCTGGCGCTGATCGGCGCGGCTGAGGGCCGCGTCGTATCCGGCTTCCGCCCGATCCGGACGGAGATCGACCCGACCGCCGCGATGACGGCGCTGCAAAAGGCGGGCGCCCGTCTCTGCGTCCCGGTGATAGCGGCGAAGGGCGCGCCGCTCCGCTTCCGCGAATGGTCGCCGGAGGCGGCGATGGAGCGCGGCGAGTTCGGGGCCGAGATTCCCGCCGCGGGAGACTGGATGGAGCCCGAGATCCTCATCGTCCCGCTCCTCGGCTGGGATCGGGAAGGCCGCCGGCTCGGCTATGGCGGCGGCTTCTATGACAGGACTCTCGCGCGGCTCCGTGCGAAGGGCACGGCCCGCGCCGTCGGCTTCGCCTATGCGGCGCAAGAGGTGAGCGCGGTTCCCGCCGGGCCCGAGGATGAACGGCTCGACGCGATAGTCACGGAACGCGAAAGCCTGGAGATCGCGCGGTGAACCTTCTCTTCCTCGGGGATGTGGTCGGCCGTTCGGGCCGCGACGCCGTGATCGCCGCCCTGCCCGGCCTTCGCGAGACGCTGAAGCTCGATTTCGTGGTGGTGAACGCGGAGAACGCGGCCTCCGGCTTCGGGCTGACGCCGAAGATCGCGGACGATCTCTTCTCCGCCGGGGCCGATTGCGTGACGCTGGGGGACCACGCCTTCGACCAGAAGGAGATGCTCGCCCATATCGCCGCGGAGCCCCGCATCCTCCGCCCGATCAACTTCGCAAAGGGCGCGCCTGGCCTCGGCGCCCGGCTCTTCGAAGCGCCGCGGGGCCGACGCGTGCTTGTCGCCGTCGCGCTCGGGCGCGTCTTCATGTCCCGACCGTATGACGATCCTTTCTCCGCGCTTGAAGGGGAGTTGCGAAAATACGCGATGGGCGCAGCGGCGGACGCCGTGATCCTTGAGATCCACGCCGAGGCGACATCGGAAAAGATGGCGCTCGGCTGTTACTTCGACGGCAAGGCCTCTCTCGTCGTCGGCACGCACACCCATGTTCCGACCGCAGATTCTATGATCCTTCCAAAGGGCACCGCCTATCAGACCGACGCCGGCATGTGCGGGGACTATGACGGCGTGATCGGGATGGAAAAGTCAGAGCCGCTGCGCCGGTTCATCACCGGCATGCCGGGCGGGCGGTTCTGCCCCGGCGAAGGGCCTGCGACGGTATCTGGCGTCTTTGTCCGGACCGGGCCGGACGGGAGAGCGCTGGCGATCTCTCCGCTCCGACTTGGCGGGCGCCTTTCGGAGATCAGGCCCGAACCCCTCTGACAGGCCCGCTTCCGCAGCCGCCCCTTTCCCCCTATCGTCACCGCCCGACCATTAAGGAGCGCACGGACCTTGTTCCCAGTTTCGCCCGAACTCTGGCCAGCGATCATCACGGTCGCCGTGATCGCGACGATGTTCGTGTTCTTCATTCGGGAGAGACATCCGCCGGAAGTCGTGGCGATCGGCGGTGTCGCTGCGCTGCTTGTGGCCGGCGTGATCGGATTGCCGGACGTGCAGAAGGCTGTGGCGAATCCCGCCCCCCTCGCCATCGCCGCGATGTTCGTGATTTCCGGCGCGCTGGTGCGCACCGGAGTGCTGGGCGCGGCGACGGAACTGGTTACGCGCGGCGCTGACAGAAGGCCGCTCGCCGCCGCGGTGGGGCTCGGCGCCTTCGTCATCTTCTCCTCAGCCTTCGTCAACAACACGCCTATCGTGCTCGTGTTTCTGCCCATCGTCACGCAGTTCGCGACCCAGATCGGCGTCGCCCCGTCCAAGCTTCTGATCCCCCTCTCCTACTGCGCCATCCTGGGCGGCATCTGCACATTGATCGGCACGTCGACCAATCTGCTCGTGAACGGCGTCGCCGTGAGCCAGGGGCTCGACCCGTTCGGTCTCTTTGAAGTCACGCCGGTCGCGGTGATCCTCGCGGCAGCCGGGCTCCTCTTCATGGCCATCGCCGCGCCGCGGCTCCTGCCGGAGCGTGCGGCCATGGCCGGATTTCTCGGCCAGCAGCGGAACCCCAAGTTCATGACCCAGGTGGCGGTCACGGAGGGTTCCCCTCTTGTCGGGCTTCGCCCGCTGGAGGCGGAGCCGTTCAAACGATCCGGAATGAGGGTGATGGACGTCATCCGCGGCGACGCCTCCTTGCGACGGGACTTCGACGCGGTGCGGCTCGAACCAGGGGACATCGTCGTCATCCGCACCGGTATGGCCGAACTGCTGACGCTCCGGCAGAACCGGAAGATCACGCTTGTGGACGAGATCGCCTCAGCCGAAAGCGTCATGGTGGAGGCCTTGATCGGGCCCGACTGCACGCTTGTGGGCCGCACGCTCGGGCGCCTTCGTCTGCGCCGCCGCTACGGCGTCTATCCGCTCGCGGTTCATCGCCGCTCCGAGCGCGTTCGCCAGAAGCTGGACGACGTCGACGTGAGGATAGGCGACACGCTACTGCTCGAGGGCGCGCCGGACGACCTGAGGCGCCTCGCCGAGGACGCGAACCTCGTCGATGTGAACCATCCGACCGCCCGCGCCTACCGTCGGGACCGCGCGCCGATCGTGCTCGGCGTGCTCGGCGCGGTCGTCGCCGTCTCCTCTCTCGGGTATGTCGGTATAGAGGTTGCGGCGCTGATCGGCGTCGCGGTCGTCCTCTTCTCCCGTTGCATCGATGCGGACGAAGCGTTCTCGGTGGTCGATGGGCGTTTGCTCGTGCTCATCTTCGCGATGCTCGCGGTCGGCGGCGCGCTCGACAAGTCGGGCGCCGCCGCGATGGCGGCGAACGCGCTAGCGCCTTGGCTCGCTAACTTCCCACCCTGGGTCGCGCTCCTTTGCGTCCTCCTCTTCTCGACGACGCTCACGGAGATTGTGACGAACAACGCCGTCGCCGTTCTTGTCACGCCCATCGCGATTTCTCTGGCTCAGCAGATCGGGGCCGACCCGAGGCCATTCGTCGTCGCGGTCATGCTCGCCGCGAGCATGAGCTTCGCGACGCCGATCGGCTATCAGACGAACACCATGGTTTATGGCCCCGGGGGTTACCGGTTTACTGATTTCCTCCGGATCGGCGTCCCGATGAACCTCATGCTGTCAGGACTCGCCTGCGTCCTGATCCCCCTTTTCTGGCCTTTGTGACGGGTCTATAAGCCGCCCGACAGCGAACAGGACCGAGGGTTTCATGGCCGGCCATTCGAAATGGGCCAATATCCAGCACCGCAAGGGGCGGCAGGATGCGGCGCGCTCCAAGCTTTTCTCCAAGCTGGCGAAGGAAATCACCGTCGCC
>JAUIDE010000183.1 GCA_030429105.1 Alphaproteobacteria bacterium | reverse complement strand
CGCTGAAATATATCGAGGCCGCACGAAATGTTTTCTAAGAGCAAGATCAACGAACCCGCCCCCTCCCCGGCGCCGCAGCCGCCGACGCCCTCCGCGCCTTCGGCCGCCGCGCCCTCGCCGGCCCCGGCTTCGAGCCCGGCCGCCGCGCCGAAGCCGAAGGCCGCGCCCTCCATCATCTCCACCGACCTGAAGATCACCGGCAACCTCTCCACCGCCGGCGACATCCAGGTCGAGGGGACTATCGAGGGAGACATCCGCGCCCATCTCCTCACGGTGGGGGAGACGGCGGTCATCTCCGGCGAGGTGGTGGCGGACGACATCGTCGTCCACGGCCACGTCAAGGGCCGCGTGCGCGGCCTCAAGGTCCGGCTCACCTCCTCCGCCAAGGTCGAGGGTGACATCATCCACAAGACCATCGCGATCGAGAGCGGCGCGCATTTCGAGGGCTCGGTGCAGCGCGCCGAAGACCCGCTGAAGGCCGGCGCCAACCCGCCGAAGCCCCTCCCCGCCTCCAGCGACTGACGCCCCCGCCTCCCGAAACCGGGGGGCGATGCTTTCCTGAGGCGCCAGGCCCCGGACCTGATCCGGGGCCCCGAAGTTCAGCACGGAACGCTTCACAAACGCGGCCCGCAGAAAACATTTCAAACCGATCACGACTTTTATTCAACGAATTCAAAGGCTGAAGGGCGATAACCATGGTTATCCCCCTTCCGGGCCCGAATCCCGCCCCTTGCGCGCCCCCTCCCCGCCGCCCACCGAACCCGGTGGCGCGGGCGCGGCGGAGCGGCTAACCCTGTCGCAAACAAGACGAGGGAGGCCGGCATGGCGCGCCACTACGACGATCTCGAGACAAGGAGCGCTGACGAGCGGGAGGCGGCGCTCGCCGCCGCCCTTCCCCGCCAGATCGCGAACGCGCTGGCCACGGCCCCGGCGATGGCCGCGCATCTCGGCACCGTCGAGCCCGTGGCGGTGACGGGCCGGGCCGCGCTCGCGAAGCTGCCCGTCCTCCGCAAGTCCGCCCTCTCGGCCGCGCAGAAGGCCGCGCCCCCCTTCGGCGGATTCGCGCCCCCGCCGGGCGCGACACATCACGTCTTCCAGTCCCCCGGCCCGATCTACGAGCCGGGCGGCGTGGGGCGGGACTGGTGGCGCATGGGCCGCGCGCTCTTCGCCGCGGGGATCGGCAAGGGCGACATCGTGCAGAACTGCTTTTCCTACCACCTCACGCCCGCCGGCATGATGTTCGAGAACGGGGCCGCGGCCGTCGGCGCCTCCGTCCTCCCGGCGGGCACGGGGCAGACGGAACTGCAGGCTGAGGCGGCGGCGGCGGTCGGCGTCACCGCCTATACCGGCACGCCGGACTATCTGAAGGTGATCCTCGACAAGGCGGCGGAGATGGAGCTGGACCTGTCGCGCCTGAAGAAGGCGCTCGTCGGCGGCGGCGCCCTCTTCCCCTCGCTGCGGGCCGAATATCGCGACCGGGGCATCCTCTGCATCCAGGGCTACGGCACGGCCGATCTCGGCTCCATCGCCTATGAGAGCCCGGGGCCTGACGGTTCGGTGGAGGGGATGGTCGTCGACGAGGGCGTGATCGTGGAGATCGTGCGCCCCGGAACCGGGGACCCGGTGGCGGAAGGCGAGGTCGGGGAGGTCGTCGTCACCACGCTCAACCCGGACTATCCGCTCATCCGCTTCGCGACCGGAGATCTCTCCGCAATCCTCCCCGGCCTCAGCCCCTGCGGGCGCACCAACATGCGGATCAGGGGCTGGATGGGCCGCGCGGACCAGACGGCGAAGATCAAGGGCATGTTCGTCCGCCCCGAACAGGTCGCCGCCTTCGTCGCCCGCCATGCGGAAATCGCCAAGGCCCGCGTCACCGTCACCCGCGCGGGCGAGCAGGACGCGATGCTGGTCGAGGTGGAGGCAAAAGGGGGCGACGCTGCGGCCTACGCCGAAAGCGTCTCCGCCGTGCTGAAGCTGAAGGGGGAGGTCCGCATCGTCGCCCCCGGCTCCCTGCCGAACGACGGCAAGGTGATCGACGACCAGCGGAAATACGATTGAAAGCCGGGGGCGGGCCGCAGCCCGCCCCCCGCGCCCCTCACCACATGGCGACGGGGTTGATCATCATCTGCACCGCGCCCTTCAGCCGCGCCTGCCCGAGCACGAACATGAATTCGTTCACGCCCTCGTCCGCGAGGCGGCCCGTGTTCATCGTCTCGAGGATGTAGATGCCGTTGTGGGCGAGAAGGGTGACATGCCCGTAGAACACCTTGTCGCCCGGCGCCGGCGGCACGGCCTCGAGCCCCCAGGTGTCCGCGCCGACCGCGACCGGGTTGAACCCGGCGAGGAACACGGCCGCCTCGTTCGTCAGCCCCGGCTCGCCCGAAACCCAGGCCGCCGGCTCGGCGTTCAGCTTCGCATCCGTCCAGCCCGTGTGGAACAGGATCACGTCGCCCTCGCGGAACTCGACGCCCTGCGCGGCCGCGGCCTCCTTGATCATGTCGGAGGTGATGGCCTGCCCGGCCTCCATCGTCTCGACGCCGAGATGCTTCGCCATGTCCACCAGCACGCCGCGGGCGACGATCGGCGGCACCTTGTCGATGCCGAGCTTGGTGAGCCCCGTCAGCTGCGCGAAATCCGCGCCCTTGTTGCAGTTGTAGTAGGTGTCGTTCTCGCCGAGATGGCCAAGCCCGTCCAGCTGCGGGCCGGTCCCCCACCAGAGCTGCGAGATGTCGTCATTGTAGGAGCCGGGCCAGCCGAAGCCGCCCTCCAGCGTCTTGCCGCCCTGCTGCCCCGGCTGCACGACCTGGAGCTGCATCTTCCGCGGCGGGAAGGC